>NZ_JACRTE010000011.1 GCF_014385105.1 Qingrenia yutianensis
GCCTGTTAAAGATATGACTGTAATCTTTACAGATAAAGCCGAGAGAACGGAAAACAATGTTACGGACGAAAACGGAAAAGCAACCGTGCCGCCGACAAACATTGATGTTACCGATTTCAACGGCTACGGCGAAGTTGACGGATATATTGTAACAGTGAAAAATACTGTCGGAGCTATTGAAAAGGCACATATCAAACATAATGCGGAAATCAAAAATGAGGACGGCAGCGTTAAATCGGCAGAAAACATTTCTGTTGAATTACCCGAAGGTGTAAAGTTTGATTATGCGAACAGAATTATCGTAACTGTATCAAACAAGGCGGATAATACGGCTGTAAAGGATATGAGTGTTATTGTTTCCGAAAAAGCCGTTGAGGGTACGGAAACAAAATCTTTGACAGGTGTTACCGACAAAGACGGAGTTATCATTCTTCCGCCGTCAAATGAGGGCGTAACGGATAAGGACGGAAAAACGGATATTTCCGAAACTATCCCCGGCAAGGATACCGATGGTGACGGCAAAGAAGATACCGAAGAATCAAAAACGGAATACAACATTACCGTTGAGGATACCAAAGGAAAAATCGAAAATGCGTATATCGAAATAAAGGACGGCAAAATCACCGTTACGCTTCCCGATACGCATACGCTCACAACTTCAAATCAGACAACCGTAACCGTTCTCGATAAGGATAATAAAGCCGTTGCAAATGTTTCCGTAACCGTTACGGATAAAAACAAGGCAACTGCAACAAAATCTACCGATACAAACGGTAAAATTACTGTTCCTGTCAAGTCAACAGGCGGCGGATCATCTTCCGGCGGTGGCGTTGGTCGTGGCGGCAGCAGCGGCGGCGGATATTATACAACCGTAAATGTTAAAATCACCGACAAGGACGGAAAAGCCGTTACAAACTTCTCAAAGAGCACCGACAGCAAGGGCAATTTAACAATTACTCTGCCGAGCGGAAAAACGCTCGATAACGGAAACTTTTATACTGTTACCGTAACCGATAACAAAGGCAACGCAAAAGCCGAAACCTCTGTAATTCTCAAAGACAGAAACAAGGGCGAAGCAACAGGAACAACGGATAAAAACGGTATGCTGATACTTCCGGCATCAGAGCATAAGGCATATATTTTCGGGTATAATGACGGCACTTTCAGACCGGACAATAATATGAGCCGTGCTGAAGCTGCTGCTATCTTTGCAAGGCTTATTTCCGAACAGAAAGGCGAAAAAATCAGCGGTAAGTCAAACTTTAATGATGTATCCAAAAGCGAATGGTATTCCGATTATATCGGCTATCTTTCAAAGTACGGTATTATTAAAGGTTACGCAGATAACACATTCAGACCGAATGATAATGTTAGCCGTGCAGAATTTGTGGCAATGACGGTTAGATTTAATTCTCTGTTTAATGATGTTAAGAAAGGCAGCTACACCGTAAAATACACTGATGTTGCAACAGATTATTGGGCATATTCCGATGTTGCCTACGCAAAACACGCAGGCTGGCTCAACGGATACGCTGACGGAACATTCAAAGGCGATAACGCTATTACCCGTGCGGAAGTGGTAACGGTTGTAAATAAGGCAACGGGCAGAATTGCTGACGAGGGATATATCAACAAAAATCTTTCATCGCTGAACAAATTTACTGACCTTAAAAATAATTTGCATTGGGCATTTTATGCAATCGAGGAAGCGAGCAACACCCACATTGCAAACTCAGCAAACAACACTGAAACTTGGGTGAAATAATCCTTTGTGCAAATGGGAGAAAGCAGTCGGAAACGATTGCTTTCTCGTTGTTTCTGTGGTATAATATTTGCAAGATAAATCGGAATTTTCCTTTATTCAGACATACAAACTGTTGACAACAAAGCTCCTATATGGTATAATTTAATAAACTACTATATAGGAGCTTTTATATGGAAATGAATGGCGGATTTCTTGTCACCAAAATAAAACAGCTTGGAGACCGAATCTTTGAGAAGATTCTCAGCGAAAAGAATATTGATGCGTTCAATGGAGCCCAGGGGCGCATTCTTTATGTGCTGTGGCAGGAGGATGGAATCTCAATCAGGTCACTCTCGATCAAATGCGGATTAGCGATAACGTCTCTTACGACAATGCTGGAAAGAATGGAAAATCAAGGGCTGATAAGCCGCGTTCAGTCTGAAACGGACAAAAGGAAAACACTCCTGTTTCTGACTGAGAAAGCACATGCCTTAAAGGACGAGTACGATTCTGTATCTGATGAGATGGGCAGCATTTACTACCAAGGTTTTTCAGAGGAAGAGATTACCCGGTTTGAGGAATGCCTCGACCGTATAAGAAAGAATCTTGAGGAGTGGCAGAAGTCATGAGTATTTGTATCAAAGATCAGATTCAAAACATGAATATCGTCATCGGCTGTACAGTGGGGTGTGCATATTGCTATGCCCGCAATAATGTGAAACGCTGGCATATGATTGATGACTTCGCTGATCCTGAGTTCTTTCCGGGTAAGCTCAAGATGATGGAAAAGAAACGTCCGCAGAACTTTCTTCTTACCGGTATGAGCGATCTCTCCGGATGGAAGATAGAATGGAGAGACGAGGTATTTGCAAAAATCCGTGAAAATCCACAGCATCAGTTTCTGTTCCTTACCAAGCGCCCCGATCTGCTGGATTTTGATACCGATCTGGAAAACGCATGGTTTGGTGTTACGGTGACGAGGAAAGCAGAACTGTGGCGTATTGACGCCCTTCGGAAAAATGTCAGAGCAAAACATTACCATGTTACCTTTGAGCCGTTATTCGACGATCCAGGTACAGTTGACCTTTCCAAAATCGACTGGATCGTTGTCGGCACCATGACCGGGGCTCAGAGCAGGAAGATTCATACGGAGCCGGAATGGGCATGGTCTCTGACAGACC
The DNA here is from genome assembly GCF_014385105.1 of Qingrenia yutianensis. NCBI lineage: Bacteria > Bacillati > Bacillota > Clostridia > Eubacteriales > Oscillospiraceae > Qingrenia > Qingrenia yutianensis. The sequence continues at coordinate 2,926 of NZ_JACRTE010000011.1, forward strand.
AGGCACATACGCTCGGCATTCCAGTGTTTATGAAAGAAGACCTTGTTTCTATCATAGGGGATAAAAATATGATTCAGGAAATGCCGGAGGAATTCAATAAAGTGTTAGAGGTACAGAGATCATGGCAGAAGTAATAAATGGAATCCTCATTCGTGAGGTGGAAACAAAGAACATCATGACCAAGTCCGGTCTGCCGGTAGGTGGTTACTCGGTCAATCCCTATGTAGGCTGTACACATGCCTGCAAGTATTGCTATGCTTCTTTTATGAAGCGCTTTACCGGACACACGGAGGAATGGGGCACTTTCCTTGATGTGAAGCATTGGCCGGAAATTAAAAATCCGAAGAAATATGCCGGACAGCGGGTGGTCATCGGTTCTGTGACGGATGGCTACAATCCACAGGAAGAGCAATTCGGGAATACCAGAAAACTTCTGGAGCAGCTGATCGGCAGTGACGCAGATATTCTGATCTGCACAAAGTCTGATCTTGTGGTACGGGATATTGATCTGCTGAAGAAGCTTGGACGAGTGACCGTTTCATGGTCGATCAACACACTGGATGAAAATTTTAAGAACGATATGGACTCTGCTTCGAGCATTGAGCGGCGTATCGCTGCTATGAAGCAGGTATATGATGCAGGTATCCGTACAGTCTGTTTCGTATCCCCGGTATTTCCCGGTATCACGGATTTTGAAGCCATCTTTGAGCGGGTAAAGGATCAGTGCGATCTGTTCTGGCTCGAAAACCTCAATCTTCGGGGCGGCTTCAAAAAGACGATCATGGATTATATCGCCGGAAAATATCCTGACCTTGTACCGCTTTACGATGAGATCTATAACAAGCATAACCGCAGCTATTTTGAAGCGCTTGAAGTAAAAGCTGAGGAAATGGCTAAGAAGTATGATTGTCCCTTTGCGGATAATGAAATGCCTTATGGCAGAGTCCCGCAGGGACATCCGGTGATTGTGGATTATTTCTATCATGAGGAAATCCGAGGGACAGAAAATACCGGAAAAAGAAATCGTTAAACAGAAATTGACCGCGCTCTTTGAACGAGGGAGACTCCTCGTCCGAAGAGCAAGAAGGTGCAACCGAGAAGACTTGGAACAATTCCAATTTATATAACCGCTTTTAAGGCAACCTGTACGGGTTGTCTTTTTCGTTTCATAAAATTTTTTGACGGTCTTTTTGTATGATGATAAAATAAAGATACCGAAAATAAACTACCTAACGGAGGAATTTCAAATGAAACGAACAGTATTTACAGGCTTAACAGTAATGCTCATTTTATCAACCGCAGTTACCGCACAGGCGGCACACACGCACGAATACACACGGCAAAATTCAAAGGTTTATGTTTGCGAGTGCGGAAAGGAAAAGCCGCTGTATTCCTTAAAGGGCGAAAGAGTTATAACGCTTAATTGTAACGGCGGCTCGTTATACGGCGGAATTTATAAAACCGACATCACAGAAGCCGTTACGGAGCAGAACAAAATCAAACTTCCGCTGCCGTATAAAAACAGCGACTATCAGTTTGAGGGTTGGTTTACCGAAAGCGGCGAAAAGGTATCGTCCGATACCGAGTATTATTCCGACACAACACTCTATGCACATTGGAGCTTGACGGGAACACGCACACTCACCTTTGCCGCAGAGGACGGCTCATATACCAGACCTGTTGTAAAACCGCTTGGCACAACAATATCGCTTGCGGAGTTTATTCCGACAAGATACGGCTATGCCTTTGACGGTTGGTATTCAGACCCACAAACAAAAGAAAATCGGGTAAAGGATTTTACTTTTAACGAAAGCGATACCGTTTATGCAAAATGGATTCCAAACGGAACGGCGATATATAACGCTCCGGCGGTGCAGAGAGTTTATGCGACTGATGATGAAATTCTTGCCTTTGGTAACTACATTGACGAAAAGACGGGTGTACCCGTTACGGCACAATGGGTAGAACAGAATAAAAGATTAAATGAGCTTATGGAAATTTACAACGAAAAATTCTGTAAGTAACGCCTATCACACTTTTTGGGGGCAGCTTTTGTATAAGGAAACTTATGCAGGGGCTGCCCCTTTTATTTATTTTCGGAAAGGACTGATAACAATGCTTCAAATTTTAATGATAGTAAGGGATACCTCGTGAACAGACAGGAAAATCAAAAAACAATATATATTCTGCTCGGAATACTCTCGGTATTCGTTATATGGCTTGCCTTAATGGTTGCCGGGTGCTATGAGGAGGACATAAAGCTGTTTGAATTGCTTGACCGTTTGACCGCCGCTATGAATAACCCTACGCACATCACATTGAATGAGTATAGCTTAAAAGCCGTACTCATTTTCTTGTTTTTATATGCAATGGGTATCGGCGTATATTTTTCGTCAAGAGAAAACCGCCGACCGGGCGAGGAACACGGCTCGGCTCGCTGGGGCAATGTCAAAAGCGTTGTCAAACGGTATATGGATAAGGACAGCTATAAAAATATCATTCTATCCCAAAATATGCGGCTTGGCTTAAATGCAAAAAAGCACAGACGAAACCTCAATGTGCTTGTGGTTGGCGGCAGCGGTGCCGGAAAAACAAGGTTTTACGCAAAACCGAATTTAATGCAGTGCAACACTTCTTTCATAGTCGCAGACCCGAAGGGCGAAATGCTCCGAAGCATTGCTCCGCTGCTAATCGAAAACGGCTATGATATTAAGGTGTTCAACCTAATCGAGCCGGAAAACTCGGACGGATATAATCCATTTGTGTATATCCGTAAAGACGAAGATGTTATAAAGCTGATTTCAAACCTTATTCAGAATACAACACCGAAGAACGCATCACAAAACGACCCGTTTTGGGAAAAATCCGAAATTGCACTGGATTCTGCTTTAATGCTCTATCTTTTGCACGAAGCTCCGCCCGAAGAACAGACCTTTGAAATGCTGATGTTCTTAATCGAAAACGCAGCAACCGTTGAGGACGAGGACGAAAGCGGCTATCAAAGCCCGGTGGATATTCTCTTTCAAGGCTTGGAGGACGAAAAGCCGGAGCATATAGCGGTAAGGCAATATAAGATATTCAAACAGGCGAGCGGAAAAACGGCGAAGTCGATCCTTATTTCAGCGGCGGTGCGGCTTGCGGCGTTTAACTTGCCGGAGATAGCGAAAATGACTTCATACGATAATCTTGACATAGGCACTCTCGGCGAACGCAAACGAGCCATATTTTGCGTTATTCCCGACAATGACAATTCCTTTAATTATCTTGTCGGAATGTTATATACACAAGCCTTTCAAGCGTTGTATTTCAATGCGGACAATAATCACGGCGGTGAGCTGCCTATACCTGTGCATATCGTGATGGACGAGTTCGCTAATGTCGCTCTGCCCGATAACTTTGAACGCATACTTGCAACAATGCGGTCACGGCGTATTTCGGTAAGCATTATTATTCAGAATATGGCACAGTTAAAAGCACTTTTTAAGGATAGCTGGGAAAATATCACGGGTAACTGTGATACGCTGCTTTATCTCGGCGGCAACGAGCAGTCAACACACGAGTATATTTCAAAAATGCTCGGAAAAGAAACCATTGACACACGCACAAGAGGTATTACAAAAGGTCAGCACGGCAGCAGTAACACCAATTACCAAAACGCCGGGCGTGAGCTTTTAACGCTTGATGAGGTGCGTCTTTTGGACAACAGCAACGCCCTTATTTTTATTCGTGGAGAGCGACCGTTAATTGATAAAAAATTCGATATACTGTCGCACCCGAATATTGCAAAAACCGCAGACGGAAAAGCTGTGCCGTACAAGCACAGCAAGTCGGAAAAATATTTACGAAATGATTTATCCTTTACCATAAACGAGGATTTATCAAATATCAAGCTATTGGAGGTTGACGGTGACAATGTGAAAACATTTGATTTTGCAAACCCACAAACAAAACAAACTGAAATTTTGGAGGTAACAGACAATGAAAAATCAGAAAACAATTCAGAGAATAGCGAAAGCACAGAAAATTCTACGCAAGGCTAAACTTGTACTTACGGCACTTGCAGTTATGATGACCGCACTCACGGGAACGGTTTTTGCGGCTGACCCGCTCGGAACAATAAACAGCCTTTCGGATTTTATCTTCTCTGCAATTAAGGCTATCGGACTAATCCTGCTCGGCTTCGGTGTTGTGCAGATAGGTTTATCACTTAAATCTCACGACGCATCGCAGAGAGCAAACGGATTTCTGACCTTCTTCGGCGGTGTCATCATTGCATTTGCGAAAGATATTTTGGATATGATTATCTGAACGTTCAGATAATCATATTTATCCGAACTTTTGCAAAATCATAATTCCTTGAGAATAAAAAAATTTTAGTGCAAAAAGACGAAAACGCTTAAAATCTATTGACTTTTTTCAAAATGTATAGTAGAATAAATATGCGGAAAGGTAGATGTATCAATTTTATCTTTCTTGCATACAATGCTAACAGGGGTGTATCTCAGCCCTATAAATGAGAAACTTATAAAGCGAGCTTCTCTTGGCTCTAATCAAGAAATTTACAAGCGAGCGTTTCGCTGCTCTGAATGCGAGTGTAACAGGGGGCAAGCTTGCTTGCCCTTTTGTTATATGTTCAAGGAGTAATAAATGGATATAAGGTTTTATCAAATAGAAAACAAGTACATAGATTATTTATCCCCTCACGCTCCGCATTTGTTTCACAACAAGCAGGCAGGACAACAAAATGAGCGTAAATATATAGGGATTGTTTTGCAAGTAAACGGTTTCGATTATTTTGCACCTTTATCGTCTTTTAAGCCGAAGCATAATAAAATGTCTGAAATGATTGATTTTATAAAGATTAAAAAATATGCTGTTATCAACTTAAATAATATGTTTCCCGTTCCTCTTTCGGAATGTTTCTATGTTGACATCAGCAAGGAAAAGGATGAGCATTACAGAGCTTTGTTGCTGTCTGAATATCGTTATATAAAGTCTATTCAAGAAAAGATACGGAAAAATGCTTCAAATGTCTATAAGCATAAGATAGAACACGGAAATTCAACGGGACTTGCAAAAAGATGTAATGATTTTATTCTCTTGGAAGGTCTTTGCAGGGAATATAAAAAATAAAATAAATTTATAAGTTTTAAGCCATCACCGTAAAAAGTGGTGGCTTTTTTGCGTTTTAGGACAGGAGGAGGTGAATTACCTTTGAGCGATAATTGGATTGTAGCCAACCTCGAAAATGCGTTTTCCACTTGGAACGATAAAATGACCGAAATATGGTCGCTTATTACAACCTCGCCGCAAAGCTTCAAAGGCGGTGCTATATGGAATGTAATTTCCGGCATAAACGGCGGACTTCAAGCCATAGGACTTGGCTTGTTGGTCCTCTTTTTTGCTATGAGCATATTTAAGTCAACGGCATCGTTCCGTGATTTTCAACGACCGGAATATGCCTTAAAGCATTTCATACGCTTTTGTGCTGCAAAGGTGGCAATTACTTATGCAATGGACTTGATGACGGCAATATACACCATTTGCGGCGGAATTGTGGAACAAATCGCAGGCTCTCTCGGCGGTATCGGCGGAGCTTCTGTTACGCTCCCGGCAGCGATTGAACAGGCAGTCGAGGACACAGGCTTTTGGGCGAGTATTCCGCTTTGGCTTGTAACGATACTCGGCTCGTTATTCATAACGGTACTGTCATTCATAATGATTATGACCGTGTACGGCAGATTTTTTAAGCTGTATATCTATACGGCGATAGCTCCCGTTCCCCTTTCCTCATTTGCAGGGGAAACAACATCGTTTATGGGAAAATCGTTTTTGAAATCATATGTCGGAGTTTGTATGGAGGGTGCTGTTATCGTGCTTTCGTGTATCATATTTTCGGCATTTGCGTCAAACAGTACGCCAACGCTTGACACAAGTATTACAACCGTCACAATGATATGGAAATACATCGGCGAGGTGATTTTTAATATGCTCGTTTTGGTAGGTCTTATCAAAGGAGCAGACAGAATTGTGAAAGAATTATTCGGAACATAAGGAGGATTTTTATATGAGTTACAAAAATAACGCTATCAGCAGCGACGATCCGAAAGCAATCGAAAAGCTGACTGAAAAACTGCATAAATGCGAAACAGAACAGGAATTTATGAAAAAGGTAAATGTCTACTACAAGAAAAACGGAACTTGCGTAGGCTGTGAGGGTGTTTCGGACGAGCTTGCGGCAAAGCTTGATGAAAATATAAAACAGGCGTATTCGTGGGATAAACAGCCGTTTCCGTCATACCGCCTTACAAATAACAATGCCGAAATACGCAGACTGAAAAAGCGTATCGAAAACCTTACGGCAACGCAGAATACGGAATTTGTCGGTTGGAAATTTAACGGCGGCGAAGCGGTCATAAACGAAGATAAAAACCGTTTGCAGCTAATATTTGATGAAAAACCGAGCGAAGAACAAAGAACGATATTAAAGTCTAACGGTTTTCGCTGGGCACCGAGCGATAAGGCTTGGCAAAGACAGCTTAATCACAACGCTTTCTATGCGGCAAATCGGATAGATTTCATAAAACCCGAAAGCGATGAAAAACCTACCGATTTGCAACCCAAAGCACCGAAAAAGACCGAGCCGGAAAGATGAGGTGTTTTTTTGTGAATAAAATATTTTGCGGAAACGCAGTTGATGTATTGCGTTCGTTCCCTGCGGAAAGCGTAAATATGTGCGTAACCAGTCCGCCGTATTACTGCTTGCGTGATTACGGCATAGAGGCACAAATCGGAAACGAGCAAACGCCGTATGAATACATACAGAATTTACTACTTGTTTTTAATGAGGTAAAGCGTGTGTTAAGGGCTGACGGTACACTTTGGATAAACATTGCCGACAGTTATGCCGGAAGCGGTAAAGGCGGCTGGAACAAACAAATATCCGAATGGAGCAATAAAAATCTTAATCCTCAACACAACCCGTCTTGTTATAATATGCCCAAGATTTGGCACGGAATAAAAGCAAAGGATATGATAGGCGTTCCGTGGCTGCTTGCCTTTTCCTTGCGTGAAAACGGCTGGTATTTACGCTCGGACATTATATGGCACAAGAAAAACTGTATGCCGGAGTCTGTCAAAGACCGCCCTTCAAAGTGCTATGAGCATATATTTCTGCTGTCAAAATCGCCGAAGTATTACTACGATTACGATGCAGTAAAAGAGCCTGCGGCACAGAGCAGCATATTAAGATATAGCCGTGGGGTGTCGGATAAAACAAAGTATAAGGACAGAAAGCAAGGTATATTTATGCCGAGGGATAAAACGGATTTTTCGGATATGCGAAACAAGCGTGATGTGTGGAGCGTGGCGATAAATGCGTCGCATATTCCGGGGCATTTTGCGGTATATCCCGAAAAACTCATTGAGCCGTGTATTATGGCAGGGTCAGCGGTCGGCGGTGTTGTCCTCGATCCGTTTTTCGGCAGCGGTACAACAGGCGTTGTTGCGGTGAAAAACAACCGAAAATTTATCGGTATTGACATAAACCCCGAATACTGCAAAACGGCACAAATGCGGATAAATAAAATATCAAACGAAACGGAGGTAATCAATTTTGGAGATAAGAATAAATAAGGAAATTAAAGACTATCACGAAAGCCTGTTTTTCGGACTTTCCACACGGCAGTTTATCTGTTCGGTGGCGGCGGTCGGAGCCGCTGTCGGGATATACTTCGGACTTAAAAACTATATCGACAAAGAAACGGTATCTTGGCTTTGTATTGTGGCGGCAGCACCTATTGCTGTTACCGGCTTTTTCAAATACAACGGTATGAACTTTGAAGAATTTGTCGGGGCGTGGTTTAGGTCTGAATTTCTCGCTGCCGGAGTGCGAAAATTTGAAAGCACGAATTATCTTTATGAAATGATAAAGGAGGAACTCACAAATGGCAATGCTAAATCTGTTCGGAAGAAAAAACCGAATAAAAAAGCAAAAAAGAAAAATTGCAAGGACTGTTCAACAGTCGATACCGATTGATGCGATATACAAGGACGGTATTTTTCGGACGGGACGGCTGTTTTCAAAGTCGTGGAAATTTTCGGACATAAACTATGCCGTAGCTTCAGATGATGACCAGCTGCAAATGTTCCTTGCCCACTCTGCAATTCTTAACGGACTTCCGACAGACGCTATGGCTGAAATCACGATATATAACCGACAGCTCCACAATAAGGTGTTTGAGCAAATCACAACGCCGTCCGATAACCCGAATTACAGAAAATACACACAGGAACTCAACGGCATACTCTGCGATAAGATGTCGGAAAGCAATAACATTGTTCACGAAAAATATATCACGGTCGCAACCGAAAAGAAAAACATCGAGGAGGCTCGGACATTCTTTACTCGTGTGGGAAACGATTTAACAGCCGATTATGCGAAAATATCGTCAAAAATAGCGGAGCTTGGTTACAAAGACAGGCTTCGCATTTTTAATGACTTTTTCAAAACGGGCGAAAATGAAGAATTTGATTTTGACCTCAAAAAAGCTATGGCGAAAGGTGCAGATTTCAAAGATTACATTGCTCCCGACAGCTTGGAGTTTAAGAAAGATTATATAAAAATCGGAGATAAATACGCAAGGACTGTTTTTCTTAAAGAGTATCCGTCTTTCTTAAAAGACAGTATGATTTCGGAGCTTACAGACTTTTCAAGAAGTATGATGTTATCTATCACTATTCAGCCTATTCCTACCGATGAAGCGGTTAAAATTGTTCAGAAAAAACTGCTTGCCATTGAAACGGATATAACCAAATGGCAGCAGAAGCAGAACGAAAACAATAACTTTTCCGCAAACATTCCGTATGAAATGGAGCAAATGCGAAAAGAAATTAAAGAATTTCTTGACGATTTAACTACCCGTGACCAGCGAATGATGTTTGTAACGGTTACGCTTTTGCATATTGCCGACAGCTTGGAGCAGCTTGACAACGATACCGAAACGCTGATGTCAATAGGCAGAAAGCACCTCTGTAACTTTGCAACGCTCAAATATCAGCAGGAGGACGGTATGCAGACGGTACTCCCGTTCGGAACTCTGAATATAAAGGCAATGCGAACACTCACGACCGAAAGTACGGCGGTTTTATCACCGTACAAAACACAAGAAATAATCGACAAGGGCGGTTTGTATTACGGCATTAACGCTATTTCCCATAACCTTTTGATGTGCAACAGAAAATTACTGCTGAACGGAAACGGCTTTATTCTCGGTGTGTCCGGGTCGGGTAAATCATTTGCGGCAAAAATGGAAATTCTGATGTCGGCTCTGTTTTCAAATGATGATATTATCGTCATAGATGTTGAGCGTGAATACGGCTCACTCATACGAAATCTCGGCGGTGAGGTTATCACACTTTCCGCATCGTCAAAAAATCATATCAATGCACTTGAAATAAATAATGATATTGATATGGATGAAAACCCCGTGTCGATAAAATCGGAGTTTTTAATATCTCTGTTCGACCAATTATTAAAAAGCAACGATTCAAGGCTCGGCGGCGGTGTCGGTGCAAAGGATAAATCTATCATTGACCGCTGTGCAATTAAGGTTTACGGCGAATATTTAAGCGGCAAATCGGAATATATGCCTACTTTGGTTGACTTCCGCAACGAATTACTCCGTCAGCCGGAAGATGAAGCGCAAGACCTTGCTCTGTCGCTTGAAATATTTACAACAGGCTCGCTTGACGCATTTGCACATCAGAGCGATGTTAATACAAATAACCGCATTGTTGCTTATGACATTTTGGAGCTTGGCGAACAGATGAAGTCTATCGGGCTTCTGATTATGCTTGATAATATTTTCAACCGTGTTATGGCAAACCGCAGGCGGGGAAAATATACGAGGGTTTATGTTGATGAAGCACACTTGTATTTCAAAAATCCGTACAGTGCGGATTTCCTTTTGAAGTGCTGGAAACGGTTTAGAAAATACGGCGGACTGCTCACGGGTATTACGCAGAATATTTCCGACTGCCTGTTAAACGAAACGGCAAGAGGTATGCTTTCAAACAGCGAATTTCTGCTGCTCTTAAATCAAGCGCCGTCCGACAGAAAAGACCTGTCGGAGCTTTTATCCATATCCGATACGCAGATGAGCTACATCACCAATGCCGGAGCAGGACGAGGACTTATAAAGGTCGGCGGCTCTATTGTGCCGTTTATCAATGAGTTTCCGACCGATACGGAACTCTATAAATTGATGAGCACCAAGCCCGGTGAAGGTTAATAAAACAAAATATTTAACATTATACACGGCGGATTTTCCAAACGGAGATCCGCCGTTATCTTTTAGGAGGACACTATGAAAAACAAAATGACAGAAAAATTATTTGAGCTTGCCTATACCGACAGTATGACCGAAGTGCAAAATCGCAACGCTTATGAGGAACGCTTAAAAAAGCTCCGAAAGCCTAACGCAAACATTTCACGCATCACGGTTATTGTTGTCGATGTAAACGGCTTGAAAGAGATAAACGACAGCTACGGGCATTTCAGCGGTGATGACGCAATAAAGACCGTTGCAAAGGCTCTCCGGGATACTATCGGATTAAAGGCAGATATTTACCGCATCGGCGGTGATGAATTTGTCTGCATATCCGAAAGCAATGTACTGCCGTATATATCGCAATTTAAGGACACGATATACTTTATCAACAATGAAAAGCTGTATAACCTGTCTGTTTCAATAGGCTATTCAAGATTCCACGAAAAATACAGTAAAAGCATTGACGATATAATCTGTCGTGCCGATGAGAAGATGTATATGGATAAAAAGAGTAAAAAATAACGCCGGAGGTGATATACTTTGAGCGAAAAAGATATAAAGACAAAGCCGAAAACAACCACCAAGGCTGTTCATAATACTCCGAAAGCCGCAGACCGCTTTGCAAAAGAAGCTATCAAGGATATAAAAACCGTGTCAAAAGATGTGTTTATCAAAAATATCGTAGATAAGCGGCTTGATATACGGCAGTCAGAGCAGCCGCAGCGAGCCGAAGTTGAAGCAACCGAACAGGTTGAAAATACCTACTATTACGCTGTCGATACTGTTTACCAAAAAGGTAAACATTTTGCGGAAAATAAGTTAAAACAACACCGTCAGCAAGTGAAAACACGGCAAAATCAAAACGCAGATACACCGCATACACCTCAAAATGACAATGTTTCAGAGGTGCAGAACACACCCAAGCAGCCGAACAATGCTCCGAAAACAAAAGAGAGCATACAAGCGGAGAATAAACCATCTGCACACGAAAATGCTCCAAAGGTGCAGAGCAAATCTACCGCACAGGTTAAGACCAAAGAAGCATATATGAAGTCGCAGAAAGCGGATATGTCGGAGAAATCAGCGGATACGGTTAAAACAAAGGCTAATTACATAAAACAGCACAAAACCGCCGAAGTTAAGAACGGTATCAAGCAAAAACCGAGCGAAATTGCTCCGAAAACAAGAGTGGATACCTCTGTCTCCTCTGCTCCCACACCCAAAACCAAAGAGCAAGCCATAAAGGACGCACGGAAAAAATATGTTTCGGAGAAACTGAAAACAAAAGCTGAAGCTGAAAAAGCAGCACGGCAAAATCATACTTCGGATATGCCTATACATAACGAAAACTTGCCGAAAACAGAAATTTCAGCATCCGAAACACAACGAAGCATATCTGACACCGCTTTACCCTCAAAATCTATGCCAAAAACAAAGGAAAGCTACATACGCTCACACGGCAAAGCTCCGTCCGACCTCATAAAAACACCGGAGAGAGCAAAAACAATGCCAAAGCAAAATACTCATACCGTTACCCGCAATGTATCGACAGGTGCAAAAAAGGCGGTTAAAACAAAAGACAGTCTTTTGAAAGGCACAAATAAAGCCGTAAAAACGGGAAATTCCTATGTCGGCAAGTCTGCAAAGAAAAAAGCTGTTAAATCAGCAAAACGGGCGGCAAAGACGCAGAAGGAAATCACGAAAAAAGCGGCAAAGCAAGCTGCCAAGCAAGCGAAAGAGGTTGCTCAGAAATCTGCACAAGCCGCAAAGGCAACCGCAAAAGCGGCGGTTAAAATTACGGTCAAGGTCGCTCAAATGGTTGCAGCGGCAACAAAAGCCGTTATCTCCGCACTTGCCGCACTCGGCGGATGGGCGGTGCTTTTGGTCGCTCTTATTATCGTAATCGTTGTTGCGGCAATAGCGGCATCGCCATTCGGGATATTTATTTCCGATGAAGCGGCGGATAATGACAGTATTCCAATTTCAGCTATTGTTGCCGAGTGCAATATGGAGCTTTCAAACAAGCTCGATGACATAGAAAATGCCGCAGCCGCTGACCGCAGCGAAATTATCGGCGAACAGGCAAATTGGGACTTGGTGCTTGCGGTCTTTGCCACAAAGGTTGCGGGCGTTGAAGATGACACCGTTCAAGATGTTGTCGTTATCACGGAGGATAAAAAACAAAAGCTCAAAAATGTGTTTTGGGATATGCACGAGATAACATCTCGGACGGAAACGGTTGCAAGCGGTGATACCAATGAAAAGGTTGTGTATATTACAATTACGGCGAAAACAAAAGAGGATATGATTTCACAGTATAATTTTACACGCAAGCAGCAGGAAGCGCTCGATACGCTTTTGGAGCAAGATGAGGTGTTGATTTCCGCAGCACAGTCGCTCGCCGTATCGGACGCAACCGCACAGGATATTTTGAAAAACTTACCCGATAGTTTATCAGCGGAGCGAAAGAAAGTTATCAAGGCAGCTTGCTCGCTTGTCGGCAAGGTCAATTACTTTTGGGGCGGTAAATCGTCTGCTATCGGCTGGGACTCAGAATGGGGCAAGCTGAAAACCGTATCGGCGGAAGGCAGTAAAACAACCGGGACAAAAAGACCTTTCGGGCTTGACTGTTCGGGTTTTGTTACTTGGAGCTTTATCAATTCCGGGTTTAATGCGTCAAGCATAGGACACGGAACGAAAGGACAAATCGCAAAGTGCAGCCGAATATCTTGGAGCAGCGCTCAAGCCGGGGATTTATCCTTTTACGGTGATTTATCTCACGTCGGAATCGTTGCCGGAAAGGACGCTGCCGGAAACATTCTTGTTATCCATTGTTCAAGCGGCAGGAATAATGTCGTTATCACAACAAACAGTGGTTTCGGTTTTGCGGCAAGACCGAGGTGCTATTAAAAACATAAGACAGCGGGGAGCATTTCTATATGCCTTTCGCTGTCTTTTTAAGTTTCGTAACTGATAGTTTTATTACTTGACTGTTAAAAACGCTCCAACGCCTTGAAAAATAAGGATTTGAGCTATTTATAAAGTTTGCAGTCAATGATAAAATTATTATAGTCAATTATATCATAATTGGCGTAAAAAAACAAGTTTTTGAGGAAAATTTATAAGAATTATCCGTCAAAAATTTAATGTCAAAGGAGTGATTTTCTATGGCTCGCAAGGGTGAAAATATTTACAAAAGAAAAGACGGCAGATATGAGGGTCGATATATTAAGGACTACGATTTGCAGGGTAAAGGCATTATCGGATATGTCTACGGAAAGACCTACAAAGAAGCAAAGGAAAAACTTTTAATTGCCAAAGCAAAGGTAAAAGAACGGTATAACAAACCTCCCTCGGAAATGCTTGTAAAGGATTGGTTTGAAAAATGGCTGTCAACGCAGAAGCACATAAAAAAATCATCATATACGGTGTATTCCTCGCTCGTTGAAAATCATATTAACACGGAGCTTGGAAATATGCGGCTGTGCGAAGTTACAAAACTCACGGTGCAGGGCTTTGTAAACGGTCTTGTTGCAAAATGGGAGCCGTCAACAGTCAAGCTGATATATACCGTGTTAAAGCTCGGTTTGGATACTGCCGCCGATAGCGGCTTAATGCCTACCGTTTGCAAGCGTATAAAGCTGCCGAAACAGAAAAATAAAGAGGTTGTCGTGTTTGGTAAAAACGAGCAGAAAGCAATAGAAAAATACATTGAAAGCTCGGATAATCCTAATGATATAGGGATTTTGATTTGCCTTTACACAGGTATCAGAATCGGAGAATTATGTGCATTGGAATGGAAAAATGTTGACTTAAAAAGAGGTGTTATATCTATACAGCAAACGCTTTACAGAGCAAAGTCCGACAAAGAAAAAAAGAAAACAGAAATCGTGATTGCCCTACCGAAAAGCGATACATCTGTGCGTGATATACCACTTCCGAAGTTTTTAACCGCAAAGCTCAAAGCGATTGAACACGGAGGCGGGTTTTTAATTAACCGCAAGGGAAAATCCATTGAGCCGACTGTCTACGCTCGGAGATACAAGGCAATATTAAAGGAAATCGGTGTCCGTGATGTTAAATTCCATACAATCCGGCATACTTTTGCTACAAGAGCTTTGGAAATCGGAATGGATATAAAGACGCTTTCGGATATACTCGGACACGCTTCTCCGACCGTCACGCTGAATATCTATGCTCACTCTCTGCCGGAGCATAAAGCAAAGGAAATGGATCGGCTCGGAAAAATGTATAATCCGTCTTAATAAGCCGTCATAATTCATAAAAGGCTTGTAAAATTGAATACTATAAAGGATAAGTCGTATAACTATCAGTTTTGCGATTTTTTATTTTGTCCAAAAATCGCTGTAATTAAACATTTGACGGAGAAAGGAGTTTTCTGTGGAATATAGCGAGGTTTTATCGTATTTCAAAAATGATATTCGTAATAATCCCGACATTGAGATTATTCGGCTTAAACACGGTTATATGATTTTTTACTGGGATGATGTAGAACATTCATACTATCATAGCAGCGAACTTATACAAAGCCCCGAAAAGTTGTATGAGATATTAAATAAAGAATTTGAAAAATAGTTTAATTGCATTGAATTTTCAACGGAAGAAGGAATATTTATTATGGAAAATGAAAAACGATTACACAGGTGCTGCTTTACGGGACATCGCCCGGAAAAATTAAGCCTTTCCGAAAATGAGGTAAAACATCTTTTGGAAAAGGCTATTGACAATGCAATAGCGGACGGATATGTAACTTTTATAACGGGTATGGCAAAAGGTACGGATATATGGGCGGCTGAAATTGTGCTTGAAAAGAAAAAGCGGAATGACGCTCTGCGCCTCATCTGTGCCATACCGCACCCCGACTTTGAGAAACGGCGTGGATTCTTTGAAGAACGGCGGTATAACCGCATATTAAAAAATGCCGATTATGTAACCATAATCAGCGATCACTATTATAGAACTTGCTATCAAAAACGCAATGAATGGATGGTTGACCGTTCAAGCCTTGTAATTGCCGTTTGGAACGGTCAGCCAAGTGGGACAAAGAACACAATAGATTATGCCGATCGCAAGGATGTTAAAGTTGTTAATGTTTTAGATACAACAATGCAATAAAAACGGCATTATTTACAGTTCCTTTTAAATTCGATTTACGAACAACCGTTAAATCTTCTTTTTATAGCCGCAATCGCAATACGAGCCGCCGGACGCAATGGTATATCGGCGCACAAAATTCGTGGCTCCGCCTGCCTCGCTCATCGTATAATCCAAGCGGCACATTGCAGGCGTCAAATCGAACAGTCCAAGCTCTTTCATCAGCACGCAAATTCCGCACTTTGTAAATCGCCCCTCATAGCCGCTGCCGTCCGAATATTCATAAAAATCCATATTCCACGAGTACGGGTTGCGGTCGGCAGCTTTTAATTCGGCAGTTTTTTTCATTTCTGCAATGTCTTTGGCGGTGAATTTTTTCTTTCCGCTTTGGCGGCAGAGCCACCTCATAAACCTTGTCATCATCGCTTTTGAATAGTATTCGGTAAGTTCGTCAACGCTCGGTCTTTTGGGCATAGAGAGTACAAAAGCACCCAGCATTGCACAGCCGACAATGTTTGTTTTAAACTGATCTCCCTTTTCAAATTCGGGCAGATTACGGATAATGCTTTTGTATCTGCTTTTTGCGTTTTTCGATATTTGTTTGGCTGTGATTTTATTATATCCGAATTCGGAAACAAGATTTTTTCTGAACGATTTTTCAAACAGCACCCACATTCCAAGCGGTATTCCTATATATTTCATTTTGCACCTCCGAAATCAAGACGCACAATCTGCATTTTCATAATATTATCGCCTACGCTTGCTAAAAACTTAAAAAATCTGCCGACAGGCGCATTTTTAAGGTCGCCGTAACCGAGCATATACCCTCTGCTTGAAATGCTCATATCTCTGATCCATAAGGAAAGCTCTTTCTTTGCGTCCGAAACGGAAAAGTAAGCGCCGACGTCTTTTATCTTTGATTCCTTAAGCCAGGTCTTTCCAATCATCTTTACAGCAGTTTTCCCGGCGGCGTCAAACACCATTCTGCCGCCGCCAAACACATTCGACATAGCCTGAACAAGCTTTTTAACCTGTTCGGTGCGAAAGTAGTAAAACACACCTGCCGCAAAAAGCACAATACCGTCCGATGCGTCGATTTTTTCAAGCCAACTTAAATCATTCAAGTCGGTAGCAATGTTTATTTCACGCTCGCCGGCAGGAAGTAGTTGGTTTCGCACAGCTATAACATCGGGAAAATCAAGGTTGTAGATTTTGCATTTTCCGTTATCGCAAAGGCGTCCTGTGTTATCAAGTCCACAGCCTAAGTTTACAACCGCCGCGTTCGGGTGCGTACTCAAATAATCCCGAACCTCCCACGCAAGGTCGTTTTGACGCATCGCAACCTCCAAAAATCCAAATCTTTGCATAAGGCTCTTTGATTTTTCCGCAACATCCGAAAAGTCATAATCAATTTTATCAATCAGTTCGGACGCTGTTTCATCATAATACAATGTGGGATACAGTTCGGAACACATTTTCCGTGCATAAAGCGGAATAATAAGCGTTTCCTGTACAGTGTTCTTTTCAATTTTATATTTCATAGTAACGCTCCTTTTTTTATCAACACCGCCACCGCACAAGGAATCCGTCCTTCACATAAAGTATAGCTTGCTTCTGCATATCCCGCAGCAGCAAAAAAATCTCTGTATGTCTCCGGAGTGAATTTTCTCTTAAAGTCAGCTCCGGCTTTTTCGATTGCCTTTGAAGCACCATTGATCTTGCCGTTTTCAGTACGGTTCATATATGTCGGAATAATGATTTTTCCGCCCGGGCGGCATACCCGTTCAAGCTCGTGCAGAGCCTTGTACGGTTCGTCCAGCAAGTGAATCACATTTGCAGCAACTACTGCATCAAAACTATGATCGGGATAATCAAGGTGCATGATGTCTGCTTTTTCAAAATGTACGTTGGCATATTTACGGCACTTTTTCTTTGCTCGCTCCAACATTTTTTCGGAAAAATCCGTTGCAACAAGGCTTTTGCACCGCTGTGCTGTTTCTTTTGTGAGTAATCCGGTGCCGCAGGCACATTCCAAAACCTCATATTCGGGCAGAATCAGATTTTTCACCACAGAGCAAAGCTCCTCATTTGTTTTTCGGTTGATAACATTTGCAAAAACGTCATATACACACGCAACATTATCCCAAAACATAGCTTACCTCCGTTATTTCAGTCCTCTTATTTCCCTGCTGCCTTTAAAAATCCGTTTTTTGCATTTTCCTCCGTATCATCAGACTCATCATAGGCATCGTACGGTGCCGACGGATCATGAACTTTCTTTTTAAACGGTGAACACAGCTTTTCCTTATGTGCAAATGCAAATTCAAAGTTGTCGGTAAAACCTGTATGTCCCGTAATAAACAGCGGCTTGACACACATTTTCTTCATTTTTTGCTCAAGAATCCCGAGCGATCTCACCGCCAGCTTATTGCTTTCCGCAAGCGCTGAAATAAAGCTGTAACCGCCGTCTGAACCAAACCAAATCGTATCTCCGGTAAACAGATACTTATCATCAATCAAATATACCATATGTCCCCATGTATGACCCGGAACAAGAAATGCGTGGATTTTAATATCGCCTATTTTAAAGGTTTCGCCGTCCTTTAACAGTTGCTTTTTGTTATTTATCGTCACCTGCGGCAACTTATATAGGCGGTGCATAACCCTTCGGCGAACCTCGCCCGTAAGATAACGATTTTCGATTTCTCCGATATAAAGTTTTGCCTTTTTGAACAATCCCAAGCCGTCTGCCTCAACCGCCCCAACGTGGTCGGTGTCCTGATGCGTTATAAGAATATGCCGTATTGATTTTGCGTCAATCCCAAGCCAGCCCATTTTCTCCGCAAGCCTGTCATAGTTGTAGCCTGCGTCAATCATAATTGTTGTTTCACCCTTGCGATAGAAAAATATATTTGCAACCCACTCTCTTACGCAAGCGACATTTTCGTCAATCCACCCGGTGTTAAGCGGCTTAAATATTTCTTTTCCGCGGTAAATCCGGCTCATTGCCACACGCTGAAATTCCGTTGCTTTTTTTGACATAATATCCCTCACTTTTCCGCCGTAACGCACAGCCAATTATTCTTTTTCCGAATCTGAATATTGCGAAACGTTGCCTGTCCGAGATATATTTTCAATTCTGTATCTTTATATATGGTCATTCCCTCAATGATTTTTGTCCATTTCTCATCTTTAGCCTCATCACCGCTAACCTCATTACATATTAGAAATGTTCCGCCGGGTTTCAGTACCCGATAGATCTCACAAAAGCATTTCGGCAAATCCTGCCAAAAATAGATGGTTTCAAAAGCCGTAACAGCATCGAAACAAGTCGCCGAATACGGCATATTCATCACATTACCTTTCATAACTGTGCAGCGTCCTTCTGCAACAGCCTCATTATTGACTTTTTTGGATTTTTCCACACTGACAATAGAATAGTCAATACCATTTACAATGCTATGCGGATATTTCTTAAGAAGCTTTTTGATGTTCGCTCCACCGCCGCAGCCACAGTCCAATATCTTGGCATTTGACGAAACTTTCAAAAATTGAAGTCCCCAATGTGCCACAGGTTTGTGCCCTATATTCATCATTGCGGTCATAACTTTCCCGCCGAATCCCACAGGTTTACGAGTGTTTTCAAAAAATGACATTATCTCACCGTCCAATTCTGTCCTTGAAGCTGTAAATCAGCCATTCTCTTAAATATTCCGTTTTTATTTAAAAGTTTCTCCGGTGTGCCTTGCTCGGCAACAACACCGTCCGATAATACAACTATTTTATCGGCTCCGGCAACTGTTCTCATTCTGTGCGCAATGACAAGAACCGTTTTATTCCTGATAAGTCTTGAAAGAGCCGTCTGTATAGCGGTTTCGTTTTCTACGTCAAGACTTGCCGTTGCCTCGTCCAAAAGTATAATCGGTGCGTCTTTCAAAAATGCTCTGGCGATTGAAATCCGCTGTCTTTCGCCGCCCGACAATTCGCAGCCGTTTTCGCCGATATCAGTATTCCATTTATCGGGGAGCTTTTCGGCAAATTCATCACAATTCGCAAGGTGTGCCGCCGCCAAAACCTCCTCATCGGTTGCGCCTTTTCTGCCGAGTCGGATATTTTCCATAATGGTGTTATTAAAAAGCGTTACATCTTGAAAAACGATAGAATAAAGCGTCATCAGCTTTTCGGGATCGATTTTTGAAATATCCATACCGCCGACAGTAATTTTGCCCTTTTGGTTATCCCAAAATCTGACCGCAAGCCGTGATACTGTTGTCTTTCCGCCGCCGGACGGACCGACAAGCGCCGTAACCTCGCCCTGTTTTGCGGTGAACGACACATCACTAAGCACCGTTTCGCCGCTCTTATAGGCAAAGCCCACATGGTCGAATGTAATGTCGCACCCTTTGTTTGTGAGAGTGTCGCCGCCCTGCTGAATTTCGTGGTCTAAGATTTCGTTCATTCGTGCAACATTTGTCCGCATTGCAATCACCGCCGCAAGGTTTTGAAGTGATGCCTGCATAGGGTCATAAAGACGGGAGGCAACGAGCAAAAACATAAACAGCGTTAAAACATCTATTTTTCCGCTGACAAGCCGTGACGCACCGACAAGTGCAACGGTTGCGATGCCGAATTTTAACACCATTCCGGCAGAGGTTACGAAAACGGCAGTGGTTATTTCCGTTTTGAAAGCGCCTTTTTCAACGGAACGGATTTTACTTTTTAAACCTTTAAGATAACTGCTTTCCGCATTGTTTGCTTTGAGGTCACGCAATGTTTCTATGTATTCCTGTATTCCGTCAGCACAAGCCATTTTGACCGACATATTCCTTTGCTGTGCTCTGTCCTGAACCTTGTAACTCAGCACGATAATCAGCACCGACACGGGAATTACCCACAGTGCCGCAAGTGCCATTGCCTTGTCAAACGCAAACAAACCGAGTGCAATGACTATCGTGGAAATCACCGAGCCGAACAGCGCCGGTATGTAGTGCGAGCAGTCTTTTTCTAAAACTTCGCAGTCCGCCATAATCGTACTTGTGAGGTCGGCAAGGTCTTTTTTGCCGAAAAACGAAAGAGGTAGCTTTCTGAGCCTTTCGGCTAAGCTTAATCTACGTTTTCCGCTTTCCTCGTATGTCGTAAAAAATGTATTGTTATACTGAAACCAAGTTGTAATTAATATAAGCGCAAAGCATATAACGCAGCCGACTGTGTAAAAAACTGCTTTTCCGCCCATATCGCCGCCGAGTAAATCCTTGACCAAATAATATAAAAATCCTGTCGGCAGCATAAATGCCATATTCTGAAAGGCGCAGGCGATAATGCCTTTTATTAACCCTACCGCACCGTCTTTTGACGATGCCGTGGCTTTTTGTATAAGCTTAATCATTTCTCGATTCCTCCGTTTCGTTTGATACTTTCCAGCTAACGGATGATTGATAGTCATTTTGCATTTTATAGAACATACCTTTCTTTTCTATGAGTTCCGCTCTGTTTCCGTATTCCGCAATCTTTCCGTCCGAAATTACATAAATGCAATCCGCATTCCGAACGGTTGAAAGCCTGTGTGCAATCATAATAACCGTTTTACCCTCGGAAAGCTTTGCAAAAGCCGTCTGCACCTTTACCTCATTATCGGGATCCGCAAAGGCGGTCGCCTCGTCCAAAATTATAATCGGAGCGTTTTTCAGCACTGCACGGGCAATGGCAATTCTCTGCATTTCACCGCCGGAAAGATAAACTCCCCGACTTCCGATAACTGTATTGACGCCATCGGGGAATTTTTCGATAATATCCATACACTGCGCAGCCCTAAGCGCATTTAAAACTTCTTCATCCGTGGCATTGGATTTGCCCATTTTAACATTATCGAGAATGGACGCTTTGATGAGCTTGCTGTTTTGGAACACAAATGAAACCGTGTTCATAAGTTCGTCCTTGGGAATATCACGAACATCAACACCGCCTATTTTGATACTTCCCGAATTTACATCAAAAAATCTTGAAATAAGGCTTGCAAGCGTTGATTTTCCGCCGCCGGACGGACCGACAAAAGCAACTGTTTGTCCGCCCTTTATTTTCAGTGATATACCTGAAACAACTTCTTTTTTGCCGTCATAGCTGAAATGAACATTTTCCAGCTCAACAGACGCATCTTTCGGATTTTGCGGATTGTTTCCGACGCTCATAGGCTCGGCATTAAGCACACTGTCAATTCTTTCGATAGCGTCGCCGATAACCATACCCTCCTCGCTCATATACATAATTTTTGTGAGCGTGACCGATATAACAGGCGTTATGATTATGTAGAACAAGAGGTTTACGAAAAATTCGCTTGTAACAGTGCCGTTTGTAAACCAAAACGCACCGAGTATTAAAAACGCAAACACACCGTTTATTGCCGCAGTGTAGAGCATCATCGGCAGCCGCATATCCTTTGTGTAGGCAAGAACCCACTTCTTGTATTCGTCAATCGTAGCTTTGAATTTTTTGAAAGAAAATACCGACTGTCCGAATGTTTTCACAACAGGAATACCTCGCACATATTCAACCGCCTCATTAGACATTGCCGCAAGCGCATTGCCGTACTGCCTCATTTTTTCTTCCATTCGTTTTCCCGTCATTGCGGACATAACCGCAAACCCAACGGCAACAGGCACAAGGCTCAAAAGTCCGAGCCGCCAATCGAAAACCAAAAGCAGTGCAAGCAGTCCGACAGGTGTCGCCATTGCCGCATATTTATCCGGCAGCTGATGTGCAAGATAGGTTTCGGTCGCCGCAGTGGAGTCGTTTATGATTTTGCGCAGCTTTCCGCTGCCGAAGCTGTCGGTAAAGCCGATAGGCAGTTTTGCGATATGCTCGGTTATGTCAATACGCATATTTGCCGCAATGCGAAATGCCGCAAGGTGCGAGCAGAGCAGTGCGCCGATATAGATTAAATACGATATAATCGCATAAGCCATTGCCATTATGCCGTAATGCGTAAGATTTTGCGCACTGCCGAAATTCGGCGAGGCTTTCAATACCTCGTTGATAATTTTCCAAATGTACCAAAAGGGCACAAGTGCAGTCAGTGCGCTTACGGCAGATAAAATCCACGAAACATAAGTAAAATACTTGTGTCCGCCGGCATAAGATAAAAGCCGTGATAAATTTGATTGTTTTTTCAAAACAATTCCTCCTTGCATTGATTTGTTTTACGTTGCCTTATAGTTAGTTTAACCTAACATATATTCAAAAAATATAGGGATTAAAATCCCATAATTTTTTTCCAGCCGGCAGTATAGAACGCTTTGAGCTCCTCAAGATATTCTGCCGCATTCTCATGCGGAATATCGTGAATAATCACTTCAAAAAATGCCGAAAACAATCCGCTTGCCAATATATGTTCAAGCGTTTTGTCAACATTGTATTTCGGATAGCCGAGTTGTTCCATTGTTTTTGCAAACTTATGCGTGGCATCGACCTCAATTTCCGCCATATCGTGAATTATATTTTCATATTTTGTGCCGTCGGAGGAGCAGAGAATAAGCTTGAATTCATCTTTATTGGCATAGCAATAATCCATCATTTTTATCATTCCCTCGCCGGAAAGCTCGCCCATTTGCTTCGCCTGTTCCTGCGGCGAGAGCTTTGTAAAAGCGCTTTGCGTTTCGCAAAACATACCCATAAGCGTGTCGTATTGCTCGCCGACAAGTGCGTCAAACAATTCCTCTTTGCTCTTAAAATAGCCGTAAAATGCGCCTGTTGTCACACCTGCATTTTTTACAATTCTACGCAGTGATGCCGATCGAAAGCCTTTTTCGGAAAATTCGGCTTTTGCGGCCGAAAGAATATCATCAAGCGTATTATTTTCGTTTTTATTCATTTTCAACCCTCCGCAAAATAAAATATAACACTGTTACATTTATTATAACAGTGTTATATCGTTTTGTCAATAGTTTTATTAAATTTTAATTTTATTTTTCCGAATAATTTGAAAGTCTTGCCATAATCGAAGCAAGCTGCGCACGGGTTAAATTTCCGTTTGGCTCGATAAGTCCGCTGTCGTGTCCTTTTATCAGTCCCATTTCATAGCAGATTGCCATATCTTCTTTTGCGTAATCCGAAATTTGCTCATAATCGCTATGTTCTTTTATTTTCTCGCTGCCGGTCGGTAAGGGGATCTCTTTGTAATTCAGATACCGTACAATCATTGCCGAAATCTGTTCACGGGTAACTGCACTTTCGGGGGCAAATTCTGTTTCGGAAATACCTTTTACAACACCGTTTTCCGCACCCCATGAAACATAGTTTGCATAGTATTTTTCTGTCGTCACATCGGTAAATTCCGTATTGGAAGCCACAATTTCATCTTTTGAAAATCTTCCGAGTACGGTAACCGCCATTGCTCTTGTAACAGTTCCGTCGGGATCGAAAATCGTATCCGATATGCCTGTGAACAAGCCATTCTTTACGCCGCTGTAAATATCGTTTTCCGCCCAATGACCGTTAATATCGGTAAATTTCCGATCCGAATAAGTTTGTGAAGTGTCCGGTAACGTGACGTCCGGTTTTCTTACGCTGCCGCCGCTTGAAGAACCACCGCTACTGCCGCCGGATGTTCCTTGTCGGGTTATCGAAACGGTAAACGGGTTTGATGAGGTGTCGCCGCTTGTCTTGTTGGTTTCGTCAACGGTGACAATTTTTGAATCAACCAAAGCAATCGTTCTCGTTCCGCTGCCGCTGTAGGTATAGTTTAATGTTGCTATTTTCTTTTTTTCGGCGCTGTATTTGTTGGTGTTTGAAAAAAATCCGAAATACAGGCATCCGTCTTTTATAGTCTGTACCTTTGACTCATTCTGCAATTCATCCGATAAAATAAGTGATGTAAATTCCACATCGCTTTGTGACGGTTTGATCCCAAATTCCGCCCCTGCATAGGCACTGTCAGTTTCCAAATAAATATCAAACGAAATTTCTCTGTCGTTTTTACCAAGTGTAATGCTTGCACTTGAGGGCGTGATTTGTGCCGCATAGGCAGCAACAGACGAAATACTCAAACAAACGATCACAGCAGCCGAAAACAGCTTTTTTGTTATTCTGTTCATAATATCCTCCTACTTAAATGACAGGGCTGTAGTAGAATACAGCCCTGTATCATGCGTCATTATTTTGTAAAGTTCAGCCAAATTGCCATATAATCCTCGATGTCGATTCTGCCGTCATCGTTGAAATCGCATTTTGATGCATCATTCCAGTTTGAACTGTTCTTATCTGCACGATAGTAAAGCTGTGCTTTGGTAATATCCAAAAGATCAACCGTTCCGTCTTGATTGACGTCATAGGAAAGTGCATCCGTAAAGGTTGCCTCGGATGGGTCGATTCCGTTCACTTTGCCGTATTTTACGGTTTTATCGGCGTCCCAACCCGATACCTTGACATCGGTGATTTTCAGCGTTGCATTTTCGGCGTTGACCGTGATTTTTGCAATATCTGCGGACTGAGCCGACGAAAACAGTTCGCCGTTTGCATTGAGATAACCCAAAATCACTTTGCCGCCCTCTGTGCCGCCGATGACGGTAAATCCGTTACTTCCGCTGACTGTTACATCATTGGTTGATGTTTCAAAAGTAATTTGAATATTTGCAATCCTTGACGATTCGGAAAGTGCAAGCGTAAAATACGATTTTCCTTTTTCGGAAACCGCTTTATCCGCTTTAAGCGATACTTTGGTTTCGATTTTTTCCTCTGCCGGTTTAGGTATTTCGGAATCCGTAACGGAAATTGTGCAAGCAGCATTTACGCCGTTCACTGCCGTTGCCGTAATTATTGCACTGCCTGCCGAAACGGCGGTTACAACGCCCTTGCTGTCAACGGTCGCAACCGTGTTGTCTGAGCTTTCCCAACGAATTGATTTATTCGTTGCCGTTTGCGGCAGTACTGTTGCCGATAATTGTAGTTTGTCGCCTTTTTTCATAGCTGCAGACGTTTTGTTCAGCGTTACTTTCGTTACTTCGTGATCTTCACCGCCGGATATTGAAGAATCAATTACTGCAAAATATCCCAAACTGCCCGTCTGTACGGTAAAGGTCTTGCTTACTTGCGATGATGAAATTTCCACCGCCTCACCGTTTTCATAACAATACAGCTTTGCATTTTTGGAGTAACCGTCCGGGAGCCCGATGCTTACAGTATAGGTATCGTTTTCGGTATCCGTGCTTACGGATACTTCATATACTTTCAAAATTCCGTTTTCCGATTTTGCCTGAAATGCGTCATATTCGTCGCCCGAATTTATCTCGTTCACAACAAGCTGCGAATTGATCGAAAACTTTCCCTCAACCCTGACTTTTTTGTCGAGATTGATTAGGTAAAAGCTTCCGAAATCAACACCGTCAAGATTGGATACACTATCAAGAATTTCGTATTGATAGCCCCAGTCGGCAACATTATTTACCGCCCAACGCTCTCCGTTCGAGCCTTTTTCCACATATACAACAAGACTTTTCGGGCTGTCGGGGAACATATCATAGGCTCCGAGCGTATCATCATTCGGAAATCCCGTAACACTTGCCGGAATTACCACTCTTTGCAGATTGGTGCAGCCCTCAAACGCTGCCAGTGTAATGTTTACAAGACCGTCCGGAAGAATTAAATTTGTAAGCGATTTGCAATCGGCAAATGCGTACATTTCAATGTTGGTTGCCGCTTGCGGAAACTCGATTGACGAAAGACTTGTGCAGCCTTTGAAAATGCTGTGCGGTATGCTTGTCAGATTTTTCGGCAACTGAATATGCGTAAGCTTTGCGCAATCTTCAAAAGCCCCGGAACCAAGCGACTCCACCGTATCGGGTACTGTTACATCGGTTAATCCCGAATGCTCAAAAGCGTTGCCGCCGATGATTTTTACGGTTTCGGAAATCTCTATATCCGTCAGCTTTTCGGCATTTTTGAATGACCCTGCCCAAATGCGGTTGACTGTTCTTCCTCGAACACTTTCCGGGATACTGTATGATCCCTCTCTGCCGCTCGGATAAGCCGTCAATGTCAGATTCGGATCGTCATACTGCGGCTCACCCTCATTGACCCACGGTCCGAACATAACGCCGTTGTCGTCCGTGAAATAATATGGATTTTGCGGATGTACCGTTATTTTTTCCATACTATCGCAGCCTTTGAATACATTTGCCGTTACATAACTTGCCACAGCGGGAATTTCACATTCGGTAAGTTTCGGACAATTTGCAAATGCATCCAGTCGGATAATAAGATCCGCTCCGTCTGTGGGATCTTCAAATATGACCCGTTCCAGCTCGGTGCAGCCGTCAAATGCGTGGTAGCCGATTACCTGTACGCTGCCGGGAATCGTTACGCTTGTGATATTATCGTTATTCAAAAACGCCTCTCCCGCAATGATGGTGACGGTATCGGGAATTTTTATATCTCCGCCGTCTCCGAAATAACCGAGGAGCTGACCGTCTTTAATATTTGCGCCGATCAGTCCGTCATTGCCGGCGGATACGCTGACGGTAAATCCCATCAGCATAGCCACAATCACTACAAGAGAAGATAATCTGTTAAAAATTTTGTTCTTCATATATGCTCCTTTTTAGAAATCGCTTAAATGATTGAATATGTCTATGTAGTCTTGAATGTCAACCTTGTTATCGCCGTTTACATCCATTGCTTTTGCTTTTGCCCAAGTTTCGTCCGACGACGCTGCCTGATAGTATCTTTGCGCCTCGGTAATATCAATAATGTCGACCGTACCGTCACTATTTACATCATAACTCGGAACAAATACACTTGCCGATGATGTGCCGATTGTGACTGTACCGTTCATTGCCGACTCATCTTCACCGACAACGCCTGCCGCTTTCGCATCGGTTATTTGTGCAGTGATATTTCCCTCTGCATCGGCTTTTAAGGGAACGGCAATTTCTGCAAGCTTTGTTTTTTCTGATGAAGAAAATCCCGAAACATTTCCGGTAATTCCGACATATGCCTTTAAGATAAGTTTTCCGTTTTCTTCTGTCCAGTTTGATGTTCTGCTTGTGAATTTGTCGTTTGCAACCGTAACCGTACCCTCACTAACCTGTGCCGCATCGAATGACACCTTTAAAAGAACCGTATTGACATTTTCGGCGTTATCAAGATAAATGCCGTAAACCGCTTTTCCGTCCTTTATCTCCGGCTCTGCCGAAACAGAAAGGCTTGCCGAAACCGTCTTGACTTCGGGAGTTTGCCCCGCAACGGTGATGGTTGTGTTTTCGGGTGTATAATATTTTGTATATGCGGATGTGGATTCAAAAGCTTTTGCCACTTCTTCATTTTTCACAATGACCTTGCTGCCGGGGTTCATCTCGGTGCAAATTTCCGAGCCGATTGACGGAGCCGTTTCATGCTCAAGGACGATTTCCTCAATGGCTTTCATTCCGTTAAATGTGTAGCCGCCCAAGCTTGTAATGCTTGCCGGAACGGTAACTTTTTTCAAAACAGGGTTGTTTCTGAAAAGGTGCATTGCAGTGGAAGTTACGGCTTTTCCGTTCACTTCTGTCGGAATGGTGTATTCCGTTTCCGTTTTTCCGCCGGGATATACAACCATTACCGCCTCATCACTGCTGACATTATAAAGTACATTATCAACAGCAGCAAACTTTTGCGCACCGTCTTTCATTGTGATTGAGGTCAATGCGTCGCAGCCGTACAGAAAATTGTATCTTGTCGAGCTGAGTCTTGCCGGAAGCTCAATGGAGGTGAGTGCGGTACAATTTGCAAATGCACCTAAATTGATTGTAAGCGACGCTGCCGTATCATTGTCAAAATTTACGGTATTAAGCATTGTGCAGCCGGAAAATGCGCTTGATGAAATCATATCCACCGATCCGGGGATTTCAACGCTTTGCAGTCCCGTACAATCCTTGAACGCACTGAGTCCTATTTCCGTATATCCGTCCGGAATCGTGACGCCGGTAATACTTTCGTTTCCCTCAAATGCATTGCCGACTGAGGTTATCTGATATTCCGTTCCGTTGATTTCTGCGGTTGTCGGCAAAGTGATTTCGCCGCCTTTGCCGTTATATGCCGAAATGCTTACCACATACGGCGAGGAGTAGCCGGATTTTGAGCGGTCAACCGTAAAATCTCCGACCGTTGTGGTGGCAGCATTGGCGCTGACCGCGCCGATTCCCATCAGCATCACTGCCGAACACATCGTTATCATTGTTTTTTTGAATAAATTTTTCATCGCATAATCTCCATTCTATTTATTTATTGTTGTTTTATCTGTAAGCGGACGCATTGATGTCATACTATCCCATACCATAACTGATATAGACTCGGAATTAGTGAAATCAATTCCGCTGACATCAAGTTTATTTTTGCCTTGCTGTAATGTAACATTTTCTTTGTGAGTGCTTACCAATTTGCCGTTTTCGTCATATGCCGCAAAAATCACATCGACATTTTGAGCTTTGGAAGAAAGAATATCAACCGCACCTTGACTGAAATCTAAAACGCTGCACTCATTTACCGCATATTTTATACTTGTTTCGGAAACTTTTACTTCTCCTTTTGCTGCAGTACCGTCTGTTTCGGTAATTCCGGCACATATCATATTTGATATATCCGCAATAAACTCCCCGGTTGAGGAAACATCAATCGGAATGACGATTTTCGCAACCCTAATTCTTTCGTTTGACGAAAATCCCATTTTATTCCCGGTTCTTCCGAGGTATCCTTTTACAGAAATCTTGTTGTCGGTATTCCAAGTTGTATGCAATATGTCAAAGCATTCATTTTTTTCAAGAATTGCTTTTCCGGCATTTTTACCGTCAAAATTCATCTCAAAGAAAAGCGTACTTAAACAGTTCGTGTTTTCTAAGTACAAATTATACTCCAGCCCTGCTTCGGTGCGTTTTGGCTCAACCGCTAATGCGGTTTGCGGTTTTTTCTCTGTTTGTGCAAAGACAGCAATGTTTGTTATTACAATCAACACAGTTACAATTGCTCCGATTATTTTTTTGCGTAAGTTCACTTGATCACCTCACTGCTTTAGTTGATAATTAGGTTAGTCTTAACTAACTTAACTGCAAAAAAAAATAAATATACCCTAACATCACTCCTTATTTGCAGTTAGCACAAACTAACCGCAGTGTTTTTTAAAAGAGCCCGGTTCTTGGCTCTTTTGTTCGGTCGTCACACCATAATTAACAAAATAAAGTGTATCACAACAAATTTAATTTGTCAATACTGAAAAAAATTTTTGTAGATACTTTACAAATCAAAACATTTGTGGTATATTATTTATAGTTAGTCGTCACTAACCACAAATAACGCCAAATTATTTACGAAAGGGTTTTAAGAAAATAAAATGAATAATAAATTTTTCAAACGCACGATTTCAGCATTTATTTCGGCGTTTCTTATAATTTCAAATTCAGCTGTATTTGCCGAAACTAATGACATTTTTGTTTCGCCGTCAGATTGTATCAGCAAAAGTGATGAGAATAAAGACACTCGTATTATTATTGAACTTGAGGACTCGCCTTTGCTTTCTTACAGTGAAAAAATCAATACATATTCTAATGTTTCGGATTTTCTTTCATCAAAAGAAGCAAAAGAGATAGAGCAAAGGCTTGAGCAGAATCGCAAGTCTGTCAAAAAAAGCCTTGTTCAAAGCGGTATGGATTTTACCGTTAAGCGTGAGTATTCTACAATTATGAACGGTTTGGCTGTTGAAGCGAATATTGCGGACTTGGAAGCTATCAAACAAACCGACGGTGTAAAAGAAGCTTTTGCTGCAGAATTTTACTCTTTGCCTGAACCGATAAATACCTATTCAAGCGGCGGAGTATCCGCGATAGGCGGCGATATTGCCGGTGATTTGGGTTTTACGGGCAAAAACAGTGCCGTAGCAATTCTCGATACCGGACTTGACTTATCGCACCCGGCATTTTCATCGGTGAACAGTCCGAAATATTCCAAAGAGGATATTGAAAGCGTTATAAATAACAATAAAATGACGATTGGAAAGTTGAATGTTTCAAAGGTCTATATCAACGATAAAATCCCATACGCATATGATTATGCCGATGTTGACACCAATGTTTCCGGTGGTGAATCGCACGGAACACACGTTGCTGGAATTGTCGGTGCAAACAGCGGCGGTGTGGTCGAGGGTGTCGCACCGGACGCACAGCTGTTTATTATGAAGGTGTTCGGCGATTCGTCCGGCGGCGCATATGATGACGATATATTGGCAGCGCTTGACGATTCGGTCAAATTCGGCGTGGATGCCATTAATATGAGCCTTGGCTCAACGGCAGGCTTTTCCGAAAGTGCATATAAATCTATGCGTGAAGTTTATAATCGTGTAAAAAATTCAGGAATAGCTTTATACTGTGCAGCCGGAAACGAATACAGCTCAACATATGAGAATGCAGCCGGAAACGATTTGCCGAAAGCGACAGAACCCGATAACGGTGTGGTCGCCTCACCATCAACCTATGAAGCCGCTCTTTCGATTGCGAGTATGAACAATATCGAAACGACATCAATCTATCTGCTTGCAAACGGCAGAAAAATTCGTTATAATGATCCGGCAGAAAAAGAAAGCGACCGGCTTATATCTCTTTCCGGCACATTTGAATATGTCGATTGCGGCATCGGTGCTGCAACAGATTTTTCGGGCAAAAACCTCAAAGGAAAAATTGCTCTGATTCAGCGTGCCGGTGAGGAAAACGGGGAAGTTCTGACATTTGCTCAAAAGGAAAGCAATGCAAAAAATGTCGGTGCGATTGCCGCCATCATTTATGATAATGTTGACGGTGCGCTTATAAATATGTCCACCGATAACAAAATACCTTGCGTATTTATCACCAAAGCCGACGGTGAATATCTTTGCGGACAGCCCGATAAAAAACTTTCAGTAAGCGAAGATTATGTTGACACATTCAAAGATAATTACAGCGGAAAAATGAGTGATTTTTCTTCTTGGGGTGTTACTTCCGACTTAAAATTGAAACCCGAAATCACTGCCCCCGGCGGAGATATTTACTCAACGCTTCCGAACGGACTTTACGGGAATATGAGCGGTACATCAATGGCATCGCCGCATATGTCGGGTGCGGCAGCGGTTATGCAGCAATACATTTCGGAAAATCGTGACGGAATAAATATGACAGCCGAGCAAAGAACGAGTCTTTTTAATGCGCTGATGATGAGTACGGCAGTTCCCGTTCAGGACGAAAACGGTATTCCGTATTCACCGAGAAAACAAGGTGCGGGTCTGGTTCAGCTGCAAAATGCGGTGAAATCAGATGTTTTTCTTTTAAATTCGGATAATTCAAGACCGAAAGCCGAAATAGGATATAATGAAAGCGGAAATTTCAGCTTTGATTTCAAAGCAGTATCTATTGGCGATGATACGGTTCAATATGAGCCAACAATAACCGTTTTGACGGAAGATACGGTTTCGGAAAACGGTGTCGTTTATATGGCGCAAAAGGCAAGGAAGCTTTCAAACAATGAGGTTTCAGTAACAATCCCGAAAAAAATCACAGTTACTCCAAGCGGCGAAACTCCGGTGAATGTCAAAATCGAATTAACGGAAAAGGGAAAGACAAATCTCAAGTCCCAATTTCCAAACGGAATTTATCTTGAGGGATTTGTGACGCTGACTCCGATACAAAATGACGAAGTATCACTTTCTTATCCGTTTATGGGCTTTTTCGGAGATTGGCAAGCACTTAACATATTTGACTCGGATATTTATGATGATGAACCTGCTTCAATCTGCGAAACACAAATCGGACAGTTCAGAAACAGTGATGGCGGCGGATATATTCTCGGTCATAATTACTATGTCGACGGAGCGACAGAATATAACGCAAATAAAATTGCGATAAAGGGCAGCGAAACCGGCAAAAATGTGACCGCCGCCGTTTCACTCCTCAGAAATGCCGATAAACTGACATTTTCGGTAGACGATTCCGAGGGGAATACCGTTTACAGCGAAAGCTCGACAAAGGTTTCAAAAAGCTATCATTCCTCCGAAGGCTATTACACACCAATGGCAGCAAAGGGCTGGGCGCCGTTTGATGTATGGAACACTCCTCTCGATGATGGAAATTATGTTTATAAAATAACGGCAACACTTGGACAACACGAAGAAACAAAAGCTTTTCCGATTGTGATTGACAGTGTGCCGCCGGAGGTAATTTCAAGCCGTATTGAGGGGACAAAGTGGATTGTAACCGTCCATGACAATCACTTTATTCAAGGAGTGTGTGCAACCGCAACGGGAAATGAGCCGATTACCAAATGGATAGAACCCGATGCCGTATCGTCAGATGCAACATCGGAAATCACTTTTGATTTATCTACCTCCGGATTTAAAGGACTGACACAGGCGAAAATTGCACTGATTGATTATGCCGGAAATACTTATATTTCTGATTATTATTCGCTTTCCGCAGCCGAGGTGATATATCCGCAATCGGTAACACTTGACAAGTCCGCACTTGTTTTAACCGAGGGCGAAAGTGCAATGCTGAACGCTGAGATTATGCCCCAAAATGCATCAAACAAAACTGTCACTTGGAGCATATCCGACACCGATGTTGCACAAATATCAGCAAGCGGAAAAGTCACGGCAAAAAAGACAGGAAATGCGGTGATTACAGCTCAAACAGTAAACGGAATAAAAGCAAGCTGTGATATTACCGTCAATGAAAAGCAAGCTGAAACACTTCCGATCGCAGCGGCGGTTAGCGTAAAGAAAAATACTCTTACAGGGAATATAATTCCTTTTAGATTTCAGCTTGGAAATATTAAAAAGGTGGCTACCGTATCATTTACATTTCAAAAAGATGATGCTTTGCAATTTGAAAGCCTAATCGGTAAGAACGGTTTTACTCCCCTTGGAATTAAGTGGAATAATGATAACACCGCAACAATAGCACTGTCCTATCTGCAAAACGGTGCGGGCGGAAGCTTAACCAAAAATGAGCTTTTCGATGCAGCTGAGGTTCAATTCAAAGAAATTCTTAACGATATGACGGTCGGAATAAGGCTTGTTGATGTTTCGGCAGCAGGATATGATAAAAACGGAAAAGCAGTTTACTTTACAACTAAGATTACCGCCGAAAGCGCAAATACAAATGTCACTAAAAAGTCAAGCTGTGATGTAAACGCCGACGGAGTAGTTGATCTTCTTGATATTACATATTGCCAAAAATTTTATCGAATGGGTGAAAAATCTATTGATTGGAACGATTTTAAACATTGCGATTTAGATGGTAACGGCTTGATTGACATAGAAGATTTAATTATTATATTGAAAGTAATGTAAACAATATATAACTTTTATACAATAGATATTGAAAAGCTTGTTTTTATTACTATGAACTTTTTGAGCTAAAATATTGATAGATTTGATTATACTTTTATTTAATCCAAATCCATACATTCCATAATAATCAAAAATTTATTAGGGCTACACCATATAAATGTGTGTAGCTCTATTTTTATTTATGTGGGTAGTATTATCCTGCGTGATTACTAAATTAAGCATTGGAGCAGTTAAAAAAACAGCAAAGCACTAGTATAATTATGTTAGGAGTGATACTACAAATATGGATTACGAAAAATTGGGTGATAACATTCGTAATTATAGAGAACAGCGAGGTTTTACCCAAGAAAAATTAGCCGAATTATCTAACATATCGGAGAAACATCTTTCAAAAATTGAAAGAGGAAAAATCAATATAAAAATTGATACATTGGTTAATATAGCTGATGCATTAGGAACTTCGGTTGATAAACTGTTATTGGATGCTTCATCATATGTCGAGCCGGATTACATTTCTCAAATTACATATCATTTATCAAAACTATCGAGAGAGGATCAGGAACGGCTATTATGGCATTTGGAACAAAATAATGTATTCGAGATCAAAAAGAAAGCCTTGCTAAAACTATAATCTGTGCTGACATATACGCAGGTGTTGATTATGAAAAAAAGATATAAAAAAGTAAATAACAAGCAAAAACCAATATTAAGACCGTAGAATTTACAGTAATTCTATGGTCTTTTTTGACTTTTTGCAACAATGAAATAAATTCAATATAACTAAATACATTTGGCGTGGCAATCTTGCACGCATATATGGTATCCGCTTTTATAAAGTGAGTTGCCGTGCGGTTAGGAGTGATATATAATGTGTCGTTGTCCAACACCAATTATATTTGTATATATTAGAAGAAATCGCTCTCATCAACACAAGGCAAGCAGCAGAAAGAATAATAATTCGGACTCAGATGGTGGAGCAAAAACACACTCATACCGTACAGCCAAATTTACCCGTATTTTTAGAACGGGCAAGTTTGGCTGTTTTTGTTTGAAATTTATTAGTAAACATAGCCGTGCTCCGCCTCTCTCTTTTGTGCAAATTCAACAAAATTTACACAAAAGGGTGAAATTATGAAATTATTTTTTGATTTAGGAAAAGAACTGTCCGCAATATCATTTAGAATAGTTAGCGAAAGGAGGTGCAGTCGGCTTGGATAGGCAATTAACTTCTTTTGAAAGAAGACTTGAAATTCTTTTTATCCTTATGCGAAAGAATAAATGCTCTATGAAAGACTTGGCATTTCATTATTCTGTTTCAGACAGGACAATTCGCAGGGATATACTGTTTTTGAGCCGATATGCACCTATATGTACCAAAACAGGAATAGATGGCGGAGCGTTTTTAATGAGCGGGTATCGAAAAGAGCTTTATTTACCTTTGTCCATAGACGAGGAAAGTCTTTTGTTAAGGCTTATGCCTACCGTTTGTGAAAACGAGCAGCATCTGATTGCGACAATAATTAACAAGTACGCGATGTCTAAACAGAGTACATAACCCTTTCATTTTACAAAGAAAGCACGCAAGATAACGGCGGTGCAGCATAACAGGCAAACGGATACATTCCGGTACGGACGAGCCAAGTGGCGGATACGCCAAGACGATAGCTTTGCTTCTACTTCATCCTTCTTTATTGATGAAAAGCTATAAGAGCGAGAAATATTAGCGTCATAATGCAAGCGGCAGCTTTGCGGGCGATGACTCTTTATCGGGACAATGATACTTCTGCCCAGCCACAGTCCGAGCGTTAAAAGCGTCGCAGGCAATGGGGGCAGCTCGGTCGGACGACGGAGAGGTGAAATTCCTATGGAGTGTTCTTGCAAAACACCGTCTGAAATTGCTTCAAAACAAAGAAAATAAGTTGTACCCGTCTTTCGGGACGGGTACGGCTTAACTTTAATATCAGAAATTAACGCATTTTATGAGTGCTTTAATTTGTGATATTAAAGATTTTTTAAGGAGGTCGCATTATGACAGATATTAAAGATTTAACCAACCCTGACACTCTTGTGGATATAAACGATATATCCGTTAACAAGGATTTACCGAAGCCGGAGCGTATCAAGGAATACATACGGCAGATTAAAAACCCGTATTGTTTTAAGTGCGGAAATTTTGTCGTTACGGCAAAATACAGTGACAAAGGCTTATCCATCGAGGATTGTCTGCAAAGCATTATCGTATAATTTTTTGCGGTGTTCGCCGTTCCGTGATAAAATATATTACGGAAAAAGAATTGAATACAAGGTAAATTCAATGCTCTTTGATTTTGCGGACAAGCCGTAAATTTCAAGGAGGTAAAAATTTATGTATAACGCTACAAAATATCTTCGCTTATCCTACACAAGCGACAGAGCAAACGAAAGCGACAGCATAGCAAACCAAAGAAAATACATTGACGAATTTGTCAAAAGAAACCCCGACATCAAAATCGTTAATGAACAGGTAGACGATGGTTATTCGGGAATCGTTTTTGATCGGCCCGCATTTAAGGCAATGCTTGAGGACATCAAAAGCGGAAAAATCAACTGTATAATCGTAAAGGACTTATCAAGGCTCGGCAGAGAGTACAACGAAACCTTTACATATCTCCGCAGAGTTTTCCCTGCTCTCGGTGTTCGATTTATCGCCATAAACGATAATATAGACACCGCAAAGGAAGCCGTTACGGGAGATATTTCCGTATCGTTTAAGGGTGTAATGAATGATGAATACTGCCGTGATATTTCCGTAAAGGTACGCACGGCACTCAATATCAAAAGGAAAAACGGCGATTATGTCGGAGCCGTTCCCGTTTACGGTTACAAAAAAGCTGATGATAATAAAAATCAGCTTGTAATTGATGAATATGCCGCACAGGTGGTAAAGGATATATTCAAAATGCGGACAGACGGTTACAGTGCGGAGAGAATCGCAAATGAGCTGAACCGACTTGCGGTTCTATCGCCGAGGGAATATAAAAAGGACAACAACATCTCACTCCCCACAGGCGGCTACTGCGATAAGGAAAATTCAAAATGGTCGGCAACAACCGTAATTCGTATTCTCAAAGACGAAATCTATACGGGCAAGCTGATACAAGGCAAATGCGGCAAGCCGAATTACAAGGTTAAGGAGTATGTAAAACGCAACGCCGATGAGATGTTTGTAACCGAAAACGCACACGAAGCGATAATCGGCAGACAAGATTTTGAGCTTGTGCAGAAAATTATGCGTATCGACACAAGAACATCACCGAAAAAGAATGAACTGCATTTGTTTTCGGGAATTTTAATCTGCGGCTGCTGCGGAAATCGTATGACACGCAAAACCGTTACACATAACGGCGAAAAATACTTCTACTATTATTGCCCCACCGGAAAGAAAAACGGCTGCACAGGCGGTAATATGATAAAAGAAACCGACCTTGTAAACTGTGTTACGGACAGCATTAAGGGACACATAAGAAATGTTGCTTCGCTGAACGCTTTAATAGGCGG
The DNA here is from genome assembly GCF_014385105.1 of Qingrenia yutianensis. Lineage (NCBI taxonomy): Bacteria > Bacillati > Bacillota > Clostridia > Eubacteriales > Oscillospiraceae > Qingrenia > Qingrenia yutianensis. Next base: position 40,240 of record NZ_JACRTE010000011.1, read on the forward strand.
CATCAACAACAATGCAATAAACAAGGATATGTGCAATAAAATATCGGTGCAAATCGGCGAGGTACAAAAACAGCTTGACAAAACAAGTGAATACAAATCAACCCTTTATGAAAACTACATTTCCGGTATTCTGAATAAAGAGGATTACAAAACGCTTAACAACTCCTACTCCAAAGACAAGAAACGGTTGGAGGACGCATTAAAACAGCTTGAAACCGAGCTTGACGAGTGCAGAAACAACACCTCGAAAAAGCTGCAATGGATAGAACGCTTCAAAGCCTTTGAAAATATTGATAAAATTGACCGCAACATCGTTATCCGCCTTATAGAGTGCATCCATATTTATGATAAAACGCACATACAGATAGCATTTAATTTCAAAGACGAATACGCACAGACATTAGCTGCATTAAGCGAGTATCGGGAGGTGGTTTGATATGGCAAGAAAAAGCAGAAAAAATATCACTGCTGCACAGACAAAGCCGGAAAATATGCCTATATACATAAGAACAGCACAATATATAAGATTATCTGTTGAGGATAGTCATAACAAAGGTAATTCCATCGAAAATCAAAAGATGATACTTGATGATTTTATCACCCGAAACGGCAATATGCGGTTAGCCGGAGTGTATATTGACAACGGGGCGACAGGCACGAACTTTCAGCGACCGGAATTTCAACGAATGATTGAAGATATTGAAAACGGTAAAATAGAGTGCGTTATAGCGAAGGACTTATCAAGGCTTGGAAGAAACAGTATTGACACAGGCTTTTACATAGACAGTTACTTTCCCGAAAAGAAAGTACGGTTTATCGCCGTGAACGACAACTTTGATACGGACGCACCCTCAAACGGTGATAAAATGCTGTTGTATATTAAAAATATCATAAATGAAGCCTATGCTTTAGATATTGGAAAGAAAATCAAAACACAGGCACAGCAGGCGATGCGTGACGGTCAGTATGTGAGTGCAAGACCGAAATACGGTTATCTGAAAGATCCGAATGACTGTCATAAGCTAATCGTAAATCCCGAAACCGCACCCGTTGTCAAGCTGATATTTGAGCTTTTTAACGGCGGTATGTCAATAAACGAGATATGCTTGCAGCTTAACGAAAGGCAAATCCCAACACCGGGTGCATACGGCTATCAAAAGGGATATATAACCTCAAGAAAGAGTATCGGCAGCGGATTATGGCAAACTATGACCGTTCGGCAAATCTTAACACACGAAATATATACAGGCAAGCTCGTTCAAGGCAGAAGCGACAGCTTGGCTAAAAAGCAGACCGCCGTTGACAAAGATGAATGGATAGTTGTTCCGAACACGCACGAGGCTATTATTTCACAGGATATGTTTGATAAAGCACAGGAGCGTATGGAGCAGTTAAAAAATAAGCACAGCAAGCTAACCGTAATACCATACACCGAAAATATATGGAAAGGAAAAATTTTCTGCGGCGAGTGCGGCAGAGCGTTACATCGTTCAAGATTTTCAAGAGTAAAAACAGGTTTTGCATATAATATAAGCTGTCTTACAAATACAAGATATAAGCGTGACGGATGCGATAACGGCAGTATTCTTGAAAAGGATTTGCTCAATGTGGTTATAACCGCAATAAAATCGCAAGCGTCTGTACTTGCCGACAGAAAAAATCTGATATTCTATTCGCTGAATGATAAGAAAGAAATAGAAGCTCAACAGGCGGAATTAAAGAATTTAAGAGCTTACATATCAAAAAACCGGAATTTTCTGAACAGCTTATATGAAAACCTTGTAAACGGCATTATAACGCAAGAGGAATATCAAGAAATGCGTAAAAGCTACGGTGATAAAATCTCAGATATGATGAAAAAGATAACCGAGGTTGAGAACCGCCGCACAGAGCTTGAAAAAAGCTATAGCCGATATTGTGACCTGTCGAACGCCGTTTCGGATATTGTTGAAAACAACACGCTTACAAAAGAGCTTATAGACAAGCTGATTTCAAGAATAGATATTTACAAAGGCAAAAAAGTTGAAATAACATATAGCTTTGATAACGAATTTGAAAGCGAGGCGATAGCAAATGGATAGATACATTATAGCCATATATCTGCGTTTGTCTGTTGAAGATAAGCGTGTTGAGAGTATGAGCATTGAATCCCAAAGGCTTTTGCTCCGTAAATATGCGGAAGCTCTCGGTGATAATGTTGAAATTATCGAATATGTTGACAACGGCTATTCCGGCACTAATCTTGAACGCCCCGCCGTTCAGCAGCTTTTGAATGATGTTAAAGCTTATAAGGTGAACTGCATTTTGGTAAAGGACTTCTCTCGTTTCGGTAGGAACAGTATAGAGGTTGGGTATTTTACACAACAAATATTTCCTCTGTTCGGTGTGCGGTTTATATCGGTCAGCGACAATTATGACAGCAACGAACACAGGGGCGATACGGGCGGCATTGCCGTTGCGGTGAAATATCTCGTAAACGAGTATTACAGCCGTGATTTATCTGTTAAAACAAAGAGTGCCAAATATACAAAAATGCGGCGTGGCGAATATAAATCGGGAAATTATACATACGGCTATAAAGCCGGAGATAACGGCGAGCAGATTATAGATGAGAAAGCCGCCGAAACGGTTAAAATGATATTCGAGCTTACCGCCGATGGCAAGTCTGCCGCATATATATCAAAGCTGTTGTTTGATAAAAATATTCCTACTCCTGCACAGTACAAGGGCATTAAAGGAAACTACGGCTCTCGTTTCCCGAACTGCAAATATTGGAGCATTTCCACCATCAACCGAATTATTGTCAATGAACAGTATATGGGTATGTTTGTGATGCTCAAACAAAAGGTACAGGATGTGGGCAGCACAAAAATGGTCAAGCGTGATGAAAGCGAGTGGATAAAGATACCGCACCACCACGATGCGATTGTTTCGGATGAACTGTTTGAAAAAGCAAATGCGGTACGACGAACATTTAAGCAGCCGAATAAAAAACAGCGAAGCTATCCGCTTCGTGGAAAGGTTGAGTGCGGCTGCTGCAAGCACGCAATGGATTATGTGCCGAAAAAAATACCGATATATCGGTGCAGCTACACAAGGAACGACGAAACGGAGCCTTGCTATAAATCGGAGATTACGGAAGGTGCATTAAACCAAGCAATTTTTGATATAATCTCCAAACAAGCCGAAAGCATATTGAATATTGATGATGTTTCAAAGGTTGATACCGCACAGATAAAAACAGAGCAGCTTGCGGATATTGAAAAGCAGATAACGGCTTGCCAAAAGAAAAAACAACTCTTGTATGAGCAGCTTTTAACAGAGGAAATTACACTTGATGAGTATAAATGCTTAAAACAGGAATATGACACAAAAACCGAGAATTACCGTATTCAATACGATAAATTCCGCAAATCGGAGGAACGCTCACAGCTTGAAACTGAAAACAGGGCAAAAATTATCCGCACGGCAAAAGCGGTAAAAAAAGAAACCGCCTTAACACAGGCACTTGCCGATATGCTTATCGAAAAGGTTTGCGTATATCCCGATAACAGACTTGAAATCGAGTGGAAAATTAAGGACTTTTGCACCGAAAATGCGGCTGAAATAGGCTGATAAAATTTTTAGTTTTAGCTTGACATACGGGTGACGCATGGTATGTAACAATCTGTCGATAAAAAAAGTCTCCCAATAACCTTAAACACAGTATAACCTATTGACATATAGGTTATACTGTGATATAATAGGATACAGATAAGGGAGGCGGCAGAATGGATAACATTGCATACAGAATCAATGAACTTAAAACCAAAATCGGTGAACTGCCTGTCGGGTATATATCAAAGAAAAATATAAACGGAAAAACACGGTATTATCATCAGTGGACAGAGTTTGGTAAGATAAAAAGCAAATATATTAAAGACGGAGAGCTTGAAACACTGCAAGAGCAGATAGAACTGCGGAGAAAATTGCAGAAAGAGCTGAAGGCTCTTGAAAAGGAGGTGCCGAAGATGAAAAATGTGCCTTTAACGGAATTTCACACAAAGGTGTCGGCAGGCGAAAGTCTTATGCGGATGACGGAATCGGTCAGGCGATATGAACGGCGTGACTGCTTCAAAAGTATTAAAAAATTTCTGGAATTGCCGAATGAACCGAGAATATGCGTCATATACGGTTTGAGAAGAACTGGTAAAACAACAATGCTGTTTCAGACGATACAGGATATGACGGCAGAGGATTTCTCAAAAACCGTATATATAAAAATCGAAGCCGATGATACAATGGCGGGGCTGAATAAAGATTTGCAATTGCTCTATGACAGTGGGATAAGAAATGTGTTCATAGATGAAATAACGCTGATGAGCGACTTCATAGACTCGTCCTCACTTTTATCGGATGTGTATGCGGTCATGGGTATGAAAATCATACTGTCGGGTACCGACTCGCTGGGATTCTGGCTTGCAAAAAATCAGGAGCTTTATGACAGAGCATACAGTATCCATACAACCTTTATACCGTTTCGTGAATATTCAAGACTTCTTAAAAAGGACGATATAGATGAATATATCCGATACGGGGGAACGCTCCGTGCAGGCGAAATTGATTTTGACGATGAGGATTTGCTCTCGGAGGAATCGGCATTCCGCAGTGATGAATCGACAAGGAGATACATCGATACGGCGATCAGCAAGAACATACAGCACTCGCTTGTACACTGTGAAGACGGCGGACAGTTTCGGCATCTGTACACATTATATGAAGCAGGTGAGCTGACAAGCGCTATCAACAGAATAATCGAGGATATGAACCACAGATTTATACTCGAAGTTCTGACAAGAGATTTTAAGTCAAATGATTTGAAGCTTGCGGCAAAAAATCTGCGCGGCGAGGCAAATCCCGAAAAGAGGACGGATATACTTGATGATGTTGATGTTGAAGCGGTAACTCAAAGGCTTATGGATATACTTGAAATCCGCAACAGTGAGGATAGGAAAATCGGTATAACCAAAACGCATATAGAGGAAATCAAAGAATATCTGAAAGCGCTTGACTTAATCTATTATACCTCGGTCGAAACAACAATTCCGGGGGCGGCACCTTATGATAACATAGTGTTTACACAGCCGGGAATGAGATACTGTCAGGCACAGGCGCTTGTTCATTCGCTGATGAAAGACAGTTTATTCAGCGCTCAGAGTGAGCAGATGAAAGAGCTTGTCACAAACCGTATTCTTGATGAAGTAAAGGGCAGAATGCTTGAAGATATCGTCCTTATGGAAACCGCAAAAAAATTGAATCCGAAAAGGTATAAGGTGTTTAAGCTGAAATTTGCGGCAGGAGAGTTCGATATGGTGATCTATGACCGTGAGAAAAATGTATGCGGAATTTATGAGATCAAACACAGTGATAAATCCGACGCAAACCAGTACAGGCATCTTGCAGACGCTGACAAGTGTGAGCAGACGGAGCGCAGGTTCGGGCAAATTGTGAGCAAAGCTGTGCTTTACAGAGGCGAGAGCTTTGAAACGGAAAACGGAATTGCATACCGAAATGTTGAAGAATATTTGAAAAACGATATTGTGGATTTCAGTCTTGAACAGGCTATGGACAACGACATACAAAACGGAATGGATCTGATATAAAAAACGGAATTGCCGGGCGTTTTACACTGCCCGGCTTTTTCTGTGGGAAAAGAGGAGTTGCGATTGAATGTGTTAAAACTGCTTCTCATACTGTGTATTTTAATTCTTGCATCGGTAACGGACTTTAGGAAAAGGGAAGTTCCGAACATATACATCATACTGATAATACTTACGGCGCTGATAGATTTTCGGGCATCGAATATGCTCGGAAGTGTTATATCGGTGCCTTTTTATTTTGCCCAAAAAGACGGGAAAAGTATGGGCGGAGGCGACTTGAAACTCGCTTTCGCTCTCGGCTTTTCATTGGGACTTGCAAAATCTTTAATGACCGTTATATTCGGGTGCATTGTGTTTATCACGGCAGGAGCCGTATGTGAAATTGCAAACGGAAAGAAAGGAAAGCTCTTTCCGTTTGTTCCGACGCTTACGGCAGGATATATTATTACAATTTTAATGGAGGTATTAGCTTGAAAATTCTTGAAGTATTCAAAAACAGAACCGTACTCGGCATAACCTGTATTGCCGTTTCGTTTGTCATTTGCTTTGTTGTTTCTCCGCTTTTAAGCAATACGGGCAATAAGACGGTAAATGTGGTGAGGGCCACACAGGAAATAAAAAGCGGAGATGAAATTACAAAGGATATGGTATCCGAAATTAAGATGTCAGGCACAAATCAGCCGGAAAACATTATCGGCAGCATAAAGTCGGCAGTCGGGAAGTATGCGACAATGGATATGACAAAGGGCGATTATGTTCTTGAAAGTAAAATTGCCGATACGCCGTATGTTGAAAACACATACCTTGCAGGGCTTGACGGCAGTAACCGTGCAATATCGGTAACGCTGAAAACCTTTGCAAACGGACTTTCGGGAAAACTGAAATCGGGCGATATTGTTTCAATAATCGCACCCGATTACAAAAAGACTGGAATTACCGAGGTGCCGCTTGAATTGCAGTATGTTGAGGTAATTGCCGCAACCGCAAAATCGGGCAGTGATGTGAGCGAGGATGCAGGCGATGAATCCGAGCTTCCGAGTACGGTAACACTTTTGGTGTCGGAGGAACAGTCGAAAATGCTTGCCGACCTTGAAAAGACAGGGACAATACATATGTCGCTTGTATATCGGGGAGACAGAAAAACAGCGGAGAAATTCTTAAAAACGCAGAAAGAACTAAATGACAGCCTAAAATCCGACAGCGCAGAAAACGCATCACAGCCGGAAGAAAGCGAGGCGGCAGGAGATGAAACACAGTGATAACAGAGTGCTTGCCGTGTGGGGATCGCCGTCCTGCGGCAAGACAACAATAGCCGCAAAAATTGCGGGATATATTGCGGATAAAGGCTTTGATGTCGCACTTTTGCTCTGCGATACCGATGCACCGCCGCTGCCGTTGCTTGCATCGCCGTCAGATATCGAAACAGAGAAATCTCTCGGCAGTATATTGGCGGCGGCAAGGATAACGGAAAATCTCGTTATGCAGAACGCAATAACCTTTAAGAAAAACAAGCATATTGTGGCATTCGGTCTTATGAAGGGCGAGAACTCTTTTTCCTACCCGAAATATACACAGGTGCAGGCAAAGGAACTGATAGACACACTTCGTGATATTGCGGATTTCGTTGTGATAGACTGCTCCTGTCATTTGTCTGACGATATACTCTCGACCGTGTCGCTTATCGAGGCGGACTGTGTGCTGCGGCTCATAAACTGTGATTTGAAATCAATATCATATCTTTCATCACAGTTGCCGTTGCTTGCAGACAGCAGGTTCAAAAGCGATAAACAGCTTAAAGCCGCAAACAATGTGAAAAGCATTCACTCACGGGAAAATATCGAGCAGATTATTGGCGGAGTAACCTTCACAGTTCCGCACAGCGATTTGGTGGAAAGACAGTATCTTGAAGGCGAGCTTTTGAAAGATACACCGGTAAAGAGAGAGTCAAAGGAATTTCGGGTAATGATTGAACAGATAGCCGAGGAGGTGTTTGAGCTTGATTAACCAGAATACTTCACACGATTTGTTTTTTGAACCGACAAAGGTCAGCGATTTTCCGAGCGTGCTTGAATCGGTTCAGAAATATATATCGCAGAATTATGCGTCGCTGCTCTTGGAAAAGGACAAGGACGAGGTAAAGACGCAGATAATGTTTCAGATACAAAAGTATCTGTCCGATAACAGGCTGAAAGTTGACGGTATGGATGAAAACGGGCTTGCAGATAAACTGTATACGGAAATGGCTGAGTATTCATTCCTTACAAAATACATATTCGGCAAGGGAATTGAGGAGATAAATATAAATGCTTGGAACGATATCGAGGTGTATTATTCGGGCGGAAGAAAAGAAAAACTTGACGAGCATTTTGAATCGCCGCAGCACGCAGTGAATGTGGTGAGGCGAATGCTCCATGCGTCCGGTATGGTGCTTGACAATGCGGCTCCGGCAGTTCTGGGAAGTCTTACGAAAAATATACGAATAGCCGTGCTGAAATCTCCGCTTGTGGACGATGACGCAGGTGTGAGCGCCTCTATCAGAATTGTAAATCCTATGAACTTTTCCAAACAGGATTTAATAGATTACAAAACGGCAACGGAATCTATGCTTGATTTTCTTTCACAGCTCATACGCTACGGCGTCAGCGTGTGCGTTGCCGGGGCGACAGGCAGCGGAAAAACAACCGTAGCAGGGTGGATGCTCTCCACATATCCCGATGACAAAAGAGTGTTTACCATAGAAAGCGGCAGCCGTGAGGTGTCGCTCGTAAAGACGGAAAACGGCAAGGTGGTCAACAGTATTGTTCATACGCAGACAAGACCTTCGGAGAATGAGGCACAGAACATATCGCAGGTAAAACTGCTTGATATTGCTCTGCGTTTTAATCCGAACCTTATATTTGTCGGCGAGATAAGAGATGCGGAGGCATATGTTGCACAGGAGGCAAGCAGAACGGGCGTCCCGGTGCTGACAACAATTCACTCAAACTCGTGTGAGGCAACCTACCTAAGAATGGTAACGCTGTGTAAAAGAATGTTCGACGCAGCCGATAAGACGCTTTATGATCTCGTAACAGAGGCATTTCCCATAATCGTGTATGCGAAACAGCTTGAAAACGGCGAAAGAAAAATTATGGAGATAATGGAATGCGAAATCAAAACGGACGGAGAAAGAGTTTACAGAACCATATACAGATACAATATCAGGGAAAATTATTATGACGAAACCGGCAGACTTATCATAAAAGGCGAGCATGAGTTCATCGGTGAAATATCAGAGGGGCTGAAAAAACGCCTGGTTGAAAACGGTCTGCCTAAAAGCGAACTTGAAAAAATATGCAGAAGGGAGGCGGCAGTATGCTGACATTAAGACTTTTTGCGTTTATCGCAATGGTTGTCGGAGCTTTGCGGTTAGCCGGAATACGATTGCCGGACTTGTTCAAAGCGGTGGTTTACAGGCCGAAGTCGATAAAGGAGCAGATAGACGAGGCAACCAATAAGAAAAAGAAAAACTTTATACGGCGTGAAATCGAGGAAATAACCGATATTCTTAAAATGACGGGGCGAGAAGATAAAATCCCCGTTGTTTTTATTATCTGCGGAGTATTCGCAATAGCGGGGGCGGTCTTGGCGGCGCTGTTTGATAATGCGTATATGATACCTCCGCTTGCAATCGGAATGATGTTCATACCCGTGTGGTATATAAAGCTCACGGCAAGCCACTACAAAAAAGACGTTTCGGAGGAGCTTGAAACGGCTCTGTCGATTATAACCACGGCATATATCCGAAACGAGGATATTGTAACCGCTGTTGAGGAAAACATATCATATCTCAATGCACCGATAAAAGATGTTTTTACGGATTTTCTTGTTCAGTTAAAACTGATCGACTCGGACACCGATAAAGCAATATTGAGCCTCAAAGAAAAGATTGACAATGATGTGTTCCACGAATGGTGCGACGCACTTTTACTGTGTCAGCAGGATAGAGGACTGAAAACAACATTGAGTCCTATTGTCGCAAAGCTCTCGGATATCCGTGTGGTAAATTCGGAGCTTGAACTGCTGCTCGCAGAGCCTCGCAAAGAATTTATCATAATGGCAATTCTGGTGGCAGCCAATATCCCTATTATGTATTTCCTGAATAAGGACTGGTACAATGTCTTAATGCATACGGCAGTCGGGAAAATGGTGCTGGCATTGGATATATCCGCAATCTTTATATCATCGGCATTTGTGGTAAAGCTGACAAGACCGATAGAGTTCAGGAGGTGATTGGTATGCAAAATACAAAGTTATGTCCGAAATGTCAGGTCGGAGCTGATGCGTATAAGCTCGATCCCAAAGAGCCGATGTGTCTGTATCTGCACTGTCATAACGGAGAAAAATGCTCAATGTTCAAAGAAATGACCGGAGGCGATGACAAATGAGAGTGATAATTCTTATGGCCGGAATTGCCTTCGGTCTTTATTTTATCATAGCGGATATACTGAAAATACCGTATCTTAAAGCGTCAAAAGCGATAATGAATATGGGCAGGAAAGACCGCAGACTTACAACGGTAATCGAGGCAGTGATAATGGATTTGAGCATTAAGCTGTCGAGATTTATACCTATGGATATGTACAGAAAAAACAGACTTGCGGCAACGCTGAAAGCCGCCGGAATAAGTATGACTCCGGAATGCTATCAGGCGCACGCAATCATAAAGGCATTGGCAGTCGGGCTTTTGATACTGCCGTGCCTTTTAATATTTCCGCTTATTTCGGCGGCTGTGGTTGTGCTTGCGGTGCTTGTGTACTTTAAGGAAATACAAAAGGCGGAAAAGCATATGGAATCACGCAGAGAAGAAATTGAAACAGAGCTTTTAAGATTTGTTTCAACGGTGGAGCAGGAGCTTGCGTCAAGCCGTGATGTGCTTTCAATTCTGGAAGGGTTCAAAAAGAATACTGCTCCGGCATTTGCTGATGAGCTTGGAATTACCTGCGCGGATATGCGTTCGGGCGGATACGAGGTGGCGCTGATGAGAATGGAGGCGAGAGTTAATTCTCCGCAGCTTTCCGAAGTTGTGCGAGGACTCATATCCGTAATCCGTGGCGATAACGGAAAGATGTATTTTCAGATGCTTTCGCACGACTTCAAACAGATGGAACTTCGAAAGCTGAAAGCAAAGGCGCAGAAAATACCCGGAAAAATCCGTGTGTTCTCGATAATTATGCTGATGTGCTTTCTGGCAACATATCTGATAGTCATAGCCTATCAGATCATTCAGTCGATAGGCGTTATGTTTTAGGAGGTAACGATGATGAACAGAGAAGAATTGTTTTATAAAAAACTGACAGAGGAATACGATACATTTATGGAAGAAATCCGTGATTGGACTTCGGAGAAGGTGGTTGAAAATTCTGAATACATTGCCGATTACAGAAATATATACGAATATCTTATGAGGGACAAGCCGATAAATGAAAACACAAACCTTGAACATTTTCTAAAAATGAACACACCGATAAAAACAATATGTGAGATTTTTCAGGAGAACAAACCACCCATTTATGATTTGGTCAATCCGACAATATGGAACATTGGTGAAAAAGAAATATTTGATGCTGATTACAGCGAAATAAAGGCGAGATTTATGCAGAGAATCGAGGAAAATTATAACGAAATGGCAAATCCGATGTGGGGCAAAAATGTATATAACGATTTATATATGCTCTGCGATTATATGAAAAACCATATTGGCAAAGCAAGCGAAGCGGATATTAAAATTCTTATGCAGTTTGAAAATCCGCTGAAACTGATTAAGGAAATGCCGGTCTGGGACAATAACTGCGGCGATAAAATTGCGGCAGCGGCAAGATTTGTGCAATGGTCGGATGTATTGACAATGCCGTATGAACTTGATTCTGAAAATGTAATCAGGGAATCGGTTTACAGGCACGATGCGATTACCGATTTAATTAGCATTGTTCCGAAGCATGACTTTAATACAACGATGCAGTGGATTGATTTTTACAGGAATTTGGACAGTGAAAGCGATGCCGCTGCAGAAATAAATAACCCTTACGAAAAGTTTATAGATGCAATGAAGGAAATAGCTGATAATAACAGTGAGCAAACCTTACAGGAATTATATTATATGTCATGGGAGCATCAATTGCTTGAAAATGAACTTGTTGAGGCTGCAAAATATCTTGATAACGGTGGAAACATCGAAAAGGTTGCAAAGCTTGCCAAGTATGGGTATTTTGATACACCTTATGAAGAGAATCCCATATCGGCAGATGAATTTTTAGAACAGAATAATCCAAGCGGAATGAGTATGATGTAGGAGGTGAAAGGCTGTGACGCGGTATGAATTTATGCGGAAAAGGCTGAAAGATAAAAGAGGCAGCGGATACATAGACGTTGCGGTTATCGTGCTATCTGCGATTTTGGTAATCGCACTGGCAACAAGCGTGTTTCCGGTATATATAGCAAAATCGCAGCTTGACAGTTTTACGCAGGAATTATGCCGTGAAGCCGAGATATGCGGAAAAGTCGGAAGTGAAACCTCAAGCCGTGAACTTACGCTAAAAGAGCGGCTCGGAATTTCTCCGAATGTGGAATGGTCAAAATCAGGTGCAATTCAGCTGAATGAGGAATTTACCGTGACGGCAACATTGGAGTATGATATCGGATTCGGAGCATTTGCGTCATTTCCGATAACACTTGCCTCAAAGGCAATCGGAAAGAGTGAGGTGTATCACAAATGAAAAGGTTTAATAACAAAGGCAACGCAACTGTTCTTGCCGTTTCTGTGTGTCTTGCCATAATCTTTGTAATGTGTGTGATTTTTGAGTATATGCAGATGCTGATCATAACCACAGGTATAAGAAATGCGGTCGAGTCGGCGGCAGTGTCAACGGTGGTGGCAAACTATGATGAAACATACAGTCAGCTTCGGGAAGGCTATAGCGGCGGATATGTATATCAGGATACAGCGTTTACCGAAAGTATAGATACGGGAAATATCTATACGCGCCTTGATTCGCTTCTCGCTTTGACAGAAAACGGAGATGAGCATATTAAACGGCGCGGTGACGGTACGGTTGAGTACAGTATATCAAATATGCGGCTGGAATTTGAGAATACCGATTATGCACCGGGGATTGCTGCAAAGAACTTGAATGCAACCGTGTACCTTGACGTGAAAATTCCTGTCAGATACGGCGGAAGAATAATTGCGACACTTGCACCGACAATGCGCGTGAAGGCATCGTATGCCCCAAAGTTTTAGAACTGTGCGTCAAATGCCGAGAGTGATATATGTTGCTTGTGCCGAAAAATTGCACACAGATAATATCTTCGTAGACTTTTGAAAACTTGTGTGGTATGTTTGTGGTGAAATCAGAAAGGGTGATTTGAATGAAAAAGAAAACAAGAATTGTCTTGATAGGAACAGCGGTAATACTGCTGTCGGTTATATCCGGTGTGGTTGTTTATAAAAACACGATTCCCAATAAGCCACCGGAAATTATAACGGAAAACGAGACTGAAAAATTAAACTCAAATGTGACTGTAGACATCAACACGGAACGGGAGGATATTCCGGAATATAGGGAAATCACGGACGAAGAAACAGGGGAAACGGTGATTGCCGAGGTACAGAAGAACGAACCTCCCGAAATAAAACCGACAACACCTCCCGAAAAGCCGAAATCCGAGGATAGCTATACCAATCCTGAAAAGCCGCCGGAATATAAAAAGGAGCAGACGGTCGTTGAGAAAAAGGTTGAAACAAATTCCGAAACAAATAAAAAACAGACCTCCGAAAAAGGGAAGGTATATGTAGACGGATTCGGATATGTTGATAAAGCGGGAGAAACAAAAACACAGACCGGAGTATCTGACGGCGACATCAATAAAATGGTCGGATCTATGGATTGAGGCAAAAAAGAAGGAGGAAACATATGAAACGGATTATTGTGTTTATATTGACGGCAATAATGCTGTTTAGCATAACAGTCAGTGTTTATGCGGTAGGCGATGGCAATGTGGATAACGGCGGAGGCGGAATGGGTTCGGGAACATCAACGGATAAGTGGATACCCGGCGAGGAGGGCGTCAGGGTAACTGTTGTCAGAAAGTCTGACGGTGCGCAGGTGTCGCAGTCATTTGATATGACAAATATCAATTTAAGAAGCAATGTATACACCTTTGGAATATACAGTAAGCTGAAGTACAGAAACGGAGATGTTTCCCTCGTGCTTGAAGCGGCCGATTACACGGTTGTAAGGCCGACAATATCAATGCCGAAGATTATCTCATCGGGAAGCGGTGCGACAAGCATAGAGGCAATTAAACGGTATTTTTGCAGCGAATATGCGGTAAAGCTCGTTGCAAATGTATGCGGAATAGAATATGCCACACTCATAAACGGTCAATACAAGATATTGATTGAGCCTGTGGCATATTTTTTGTTTAAGGGAAACTATTTCGCTATGAGCGCACATCAGGCGGCTTTGTATGACCAGATGTTAAGCGGCGGACTTCGTGCGAAAATGGTCAGCCTGACTCATAAAAATTTACCGTTGGCAATGTTTTTGGAGCGAGCAGATTTGGGGTATCCGGCGTGGACAGGCTCAACAACGAAAGCGGTGTCAAATGATACAATTATAAACTTTCTCGGTCTTGGTGTTGTCAGATTTACAGATGAGCCTATCCCCGATGAATCCATAGAAACGCCGACAGATGACGGCTGGTGGTTTGGTTTTGGGTGGCTGTATGGCGGAGACGGAAATCCTGCCGGTCCGCAGTATGCGTACAGAACGGATACGGATGTTATCACTTCAATCAAGGTAACGGCAGATAAGGAATATAACCCGGACAATCCGCTGACTGCGCGGTTCGTGATAAACGGAAATAATTATCTGGTCGAAAACATTGTAATACCCGAAGGTGAGTCGCAGCTCATATGGGTGAAATGGCACACGCCGGCAGAACCCGGAGAGGTGCCGATTCGTGTAACGGTTGGAGGCAGAACGAGAAGCACAAGGGCGTTAATTGAAAAGATCGAGGATAATGAGCCGCCCGATCCGAAAGCCAATGACAGAAACGATTTATTTCAAATGCCGGAAGTGCCGGCACAAACCGAAACACAAATTCTTTCTTGGGGTGTTTGGTCGGCATCGTGGCATACTCATTGGGAATGGATTTCAAATTGGGAATGGACAGGTACCCGTTGGGTGGATAACGGTCAATGGGTAGACAACGGTTGGTACGATTTCACATTTAACAGATATTCGGCAAAACTGAACGCTGTGCAAAGTATAACTCCCGATTCAAAGGTTCCGACATCGGTCGGAAACAAGATGAAATCGGGGTATGGTTTCAATACCTCGCTTGAATGCAGCATTGAAACAAATGCTCCGAAAAGAGCATATACAGAGGCACAGACGACACAAATGTTTTTCCCGGAATTTGATTATGGCACATATTTCAGAGTGCCTGACAGAAATGTGCTTGCTTACAAATCAACATTCAAATTCAAAGAAAACAGATATTCCACATACAAAAGCAGGTCGCATTTTACACCGGTGTGGTTTCCGGACGGGACATATAAAACATACACTTTTGTGTATGATGCGTGGACTCCTGCCGGAATGTTAAGGGTAAATAAGACGGCGTCGCTTGAAATTGTCGGAAATCTGTTTGAAGATTGGCATATAGCGCCTAAAAAATGAGGAGGATTTATATTATGAAAATTAAAAGATTAGCGGTTGTAATTATGGCTTTAACAATTCTTGCAGTAACAGCGGTTTCGGTATATGCGGCAGGCGATGTTGCGTCGGCGGTTGAAAGTACATGGACAACGGCAAGGGGACAGATAAAGACAGTGGTAAACAATGTTGTGTTTCCCGTGCTGGATTTGATTCTGGCGGTGTTTTTCTTTGTGAAACTCGGCAGTGCATATTTTGATTACCGAAAAAGCGGTCAGTTTGAATGGACTGCGCCTGCAATCCTGTTTGCGTGTCTGGTGTTTGTTTTAACCGCTCCGACATATCTTTGGAGCATACTCGGAATGTAAGAAAAAAGAGCCGGCTGTGCAGCGATGCACAGTCGGTAACTTATATACGGAATGAGAGGTAGGATAAATGAACACAACATTTGAAAATGAGCTTCGGAAAGTCTTTGATAAGGTACCGAATCTTGAAAACAAAAAGTATGTCGGCAGAGCATTTTATGCAAGTATAGACAAAGATATAAAGCTAAAAGCTGAATTCATATCTACAAAAACGCACGAAAGATTTGATGCTATGAAAATCAGAGTTCTGCATAAGGGTGAAGGAGAGCTTGAAACCAATACAATAAGGTTAAAGGAAATATGGGGAATGAAACCGGTCAGGAACGGAAATTTTACAAACGGTGTTTCGCCGCATATGTGGATTTATAACGGCAGGCTCGAATGGTATGCATATACTCCCAACACCGCTGATTATGCTAAACTTGCAGATCAGATTACAGACTATGCGGAGGTCTTTCAGGACGAAGATATGCACATAGAAATGAACGGTATGAGTATGTAAAGGGGTGAGTAATATTGAATGATAAAGAAAAATATCCGTTGCTTATAGGACGTTCGATGATAGGTAACAGGCGTTTGCATAATACAGATGAGGCTGCTGACTTTATATGTATGAGTGCCGAATACGGAGATACAACCATTACTGATGTTAACGGTATAACGGTATTAACCACATACGGAATGTATATTGATAAAGCCGTAGACACGGAATACAGAGACGAACTGCTGAAAGCACTGAAACCAAAACAGGAAGAATTGGTCGGTGCGGAAAACTGTCTGATAAACGGCGGAGAAAAGGAATATGCGCAAAATCTTGACCGAACGGCAGAGAAATATCTCAAAACAGAAGCATATAAAAACGATTTTGCAGAGATAAGAGGGATATATAACCGGACACAGGAGAATAAATCCGATGAGGAAATCAAACAGATGGTAATCGGAAGATTTAAGACACAGTGTATCAAAGAGGACAATACCAAACGGCATCAAAAGATAAAAGCAATGGTCAAGGAGTATCTTAACTCCGCTGAATTTGAAACGGATTTCAATACTGAAATTAACAATTATATAGCACGAGGAGAAGAAGTTCCGCCGGACAGACAAATTCGAGAAATGTTAAATGAAGAGCGTTATCAGAGGTATCGGCGGGAAATGTTCTGTGAGGAAAACGGGCATAGCCGGCACGAAGTAAATCCGGATATTGAAAACGGCACAAGCGATATGGAATGCAACTGTTGCGGCGGAAGTCAAACAATAGGTTGGATGTAGACCGAGGAGGTGATGAAACTTGTTTGTTTTCGATTGGTTTTTAGACTGGATTTACGGCAAAGTAATGGGGTTTATTCAGACATTTTTCACATATATAAGCGGTATGGGCGCAGAAATATTCGAATTGCCGTGGATACAGGCGGTAATAGAATTTTTCAGGCTGTTCGGCTGGTCGATGTATGTTGTGGCATTGGTGGTTGCGGTGTTTGATACGGCAATCGCCTGGCAGAACGGTCAAGGAAATATAAAGGACGCTGCATTGGGAGCAATCAAAGGTTTTATGGCAGTAAACTTATTTACTGTCGTGCCGATAGAGTTATATAAGCTGTCAATAGAGGTTCAAAATAGTCTCGGACAAGCAATGTCGGGGCTATACAGCGGTTCGCTTTCCGATTTGTCGGAGTTATCGTCAGCGCAGCTTTTGCCATTCCAATCCGAAATTAATCCGTTTAATTTATTTACCATAATTGCTTTGGGTTATGCGGTAACAAAGGTGTTTTTCGCAAATATCAAGCGAGGCGGCATTATAATGACAAACATTGCGGTTGGAAGCCTGTATATATTTGGACTGACAAGAGGGCATTATGACGGCTTTGTAGATTGGTGCAAACAGGTGATAGCAATATGCGTGACGGCATTTCTGCAAAATTCGCTTTTGTTTGCCGGACTTCTGACATTCGGCGATCATATGCTTTTGGGACTCGGAATAATGCTTGCGGCAAATGAGGTGCCGAGGATAGCCGACAGATTCGGACTTGACACATCATCAAAAGTTAATATTATGAGTACATATTATGCAACGCAGGCGGCGGTACGCACAACACAAGCAGTAATGAAGGCTGTATCAAAATAACTGTGTTAAATCATACAAAAATTGTCGTAACCACTTGACAATATTTCGGTATAGCGATATAATAAATATATATAATATATTTGTGGTGATGTAAGATGAACATAAACGAAATATTGAAAGAGAAGAATATGACGAAGTATCGCCTTGCAAAATTGAGTGGAGTTCCAAATGCAACACTCAGCGAACTTTGCAGCGGAAAAACAAGCATTGAAAAGTGTTCGGGAGAAACGCTGTACAGGATATCAAAAGCGCTTGGCGTATCGATGGAATCGCTGGTAAAAGAGGCTGTTTTGCAAAAAGAGGTTGAAAAAAATCTTGAAAAGACATACGAGTGTGCGCTGCCGCAATACCTTCAGCACGACCTTGACGAGTACAAAAGGGGCTTAAAGGAAGGTTCAACTCTTATGGATTGCTTGTGGGGTGAGCTTTACGGCAGTATCAATATCGCAGAGATAAATGATGGTGCCATAACACACGACCATGCGGAATATTTAAGAAATAAATATTTGAGGTAATAAAATGGAAAGTGCCGCAGAATGAAGAACTGACAATGAGTATGTAAATTACAACTGAATAATTTAATTTGGAGATTGCAAAAAAAAGCAGTCTCCTTTTTTGTTGCCCAAAAATAATCGTAAGGAGTGATAGGTAATGTATATATACCCGGATAACTTAAAATCAAAGGCCGTAATGTGGCTGTGGGAACTGAAAGATTTGGGGATTATTGCGGTAGGAACGCTAATTTCCATATTAGCTCTCACGCAGACGGGAATTATGATACCGCTTGCTGTTACGGCAGGATATGCGGTGTTGTCAATAAGGCTTGACGACACTTCAATAAAGCAGTTTATCGTGAATGCATGGAAATACTGTGTCGGAGTTCAGCAGTATTATGAATGGAGGTACACAGATGAGTAAAAAAAGAAAAGAGGAAAAGCAGAGGGCATCAACAAGGCAGCTTATAGGGGTAAAGGAGATAAGCGATTTTTCAATCGTTACATATGAACACGGCGAGCTTGTGTTTTTTCTGATAAAGCCGTCAAATATATCGGTGCTGTCGGAGGAGAGCATTAAAGCGAGAGTGTATGCGCTTATGAATGTTCTGAAAGGAATGGCTGAGATTGAGATGTGTGCATACAACAGCCGTGAAAATTTCGATGGCAACAAGCGAAATCTCAAAAAGAGAATAAATGAGGAAAAAAACTATATTGTAAGACAGCTTCTTGAAAAGGATATGGAGCATCTCGACAGTATTCAGATTCAAACGGCAACGGCAAGAGAGTTTTCTATTGTGGTACGGCTTATCAATCAGAATGAAAAGGAGCTTATTCCGTATCTGAACAGAATAGAGAAAACACTCAAGGAACAGGGCTTTGCAATAAGACGAGCGGAAACGGAAGATATAAAGAGACTGCTCGCCATATATTTGGTATCCGTTTTGGGCGGTGTTTCCCGGTAATATATTTCGGGGTAGTTGCCGTCCGAAAATTTCTTCTCGATCTTACCTTTATAATATTTGATTTGCGCCCTTACCATGTTCATGTTTGAACCGTCAGCCCAAAACGGATCGGAGCCACCCTCGGTTTTAAGCCTGTCCCATCTTTCAAAGCGTTCCTCCAAGCATTCTTTTAAATCAATCTCCGGTTCTTTTCTCGCCATAATTATCACCCCTTATAGCCGTATTCACACACTCATTCCCTGCATTCCCTGCGATAATGACGGCTCTGACATTTCTTCCTCGGTTTTGATGTAATATGTATTTGAATACTCCCAGAAATGAACATATATATTCCCGTCCGAGGTTGATATTTCGCGCTGTTCAAAGCCCTCACCCCAGCCGTCCGAAAATTGTCCGACGCAGTATTCTTTAAGATTGTCAAGTTCCTCCGCATCCAAGTTTTCTGTGAGCAGACATTTTGCAACTCCAAGCAGTTTCCCGTTATACATTTCCACTGCCGGGGTAATCTTATATACTTTTTCCTTAACCTTTCCTGCATCAAGATATTCTGCCAAGCCCCGTTCCGTTTCAAACCTGTTTTCACGCTGAACAGCTTCTCTGATTTCGGCAACATAATCGTTTTCGTCCACGCTCTCCTCCGCATCACACTCATAATCCCATCTTGTCACATTGAGCGGAACATATAAGTTTAGTTCGATGTTTGCCCTTTGCCTCATTTCCATAGTCTGCTGTTTTTTTATGTATTCGCCGACCTGCGGCGCATATGCCTTGTATCTTGCATAGTCATACCCCTGAGTGTCAACCATAAGTCCGTCACCGTTTTTGTTGATTATGAGAATACCGTTTGTATATTTATCGCTTCGCTCGTAATTTTTCTTATTGTATTCTTTCAAAATATCGGAATACTCGCCGTTTCGGATTATTTCAAACTCGCTGTCTTGTACATATACAACCTCGTC
>NZ_JACRTE010000012.1 GCF_014385105.1 Qingrenia yutianensis
TGTGCTTTTATGCTATATATGAGCTGAAGGATGAAATCCCGAAATATGGATTTCATCCTTCGAAAAACACTTAAATTATATTATCATTTTGGAGTTTACACAAAATCGGGGAAATACCCGTATTCTTTTTTGAAGAATACGCTTTAAGTTTTTTATAATTTCTATTCGTTTTTAGCTTTGATGATATTTTGTTTCATTGTTTCGAGCGACTGTTTTATGCCGTCCGCAATGGAGCGCGCATATGCATTGAGTGCCGTTTCGTCGGTCATAATCGCCCTGTCGTTTGCATTTGAAATAAATGCACACTCAATCAAAACCGCAGGCATATTTGTTTTTCTC
The DNA here is from genome assembly GCF_014385105.1 of Qingrenia yutianensis. Taxonomy (NCBI): domain Bacteria; kingdom Bacillati; phylum Bacillota; class Clostridia; order Eubacteriales; family Oscillospiraceae; genus Qingrenia; species Qingrenia yutianensis. The sequence continues at coordinate 340 of NZ_JACRTE010000012.1, forward strand.
AAAACCCATAAACCGGGCCGCGAAACAATTCCTCTGTCCTTGATATTGACCGCAGCGGCGATTTGCTTGTCAATGTTAACCGCAACTTCTTTTGAGTTTATTCCGTATTTGTCACCCAGAGCGTCGCCGTTGTAAAGCACCATCATACCGCTTACATCGGGGCTGTTTTCCATAGCGTTTATATGAACGCTTACAAAAAGGTCGGCGTCGTAATTATTAGCAATATCGGTAATTTCTTTAAGTTCAAGGAATTGGTCGGTGTTTCGTGTGTATTTAACGTTTACGCCCTCCGAAAGAAGAATGTCGTAAACTCTGTTCGCAATGGTGAGGTTAACGTCTTTTTCGGCAAGCTCAATCACGCCGTTTGCGTTTTTGTAAACCGCGCCGGGGTCTTTTCCGCCGTGTCCGGCATCAATAACAACGCAAAGATTGTTTTCGTTTCGGGTTTTTGTAAATTCCTTGTCGGTCATAGTGACGCCGGGTTCCTGCGGATTATCGGGCGTCACGGGATTTGCAGGTGTTACGGGATTTGACGGAGTTACAACCGCGGTTGACGCACTGCCGACATTTACCGTAAATATTCCGTTTGCAAATGACGTTGTATATGGCTGAACATTTTTACATTCTATAACAACTCTTGCGTAGTCCTCGTGCTGTGCGTAACGAACTTCTTTTACAAATGAGTTGTCAACGGTAACTTTGGAATCTGCAAACGCAAGCGAAGTGTTTTCAAAATCCATAACTATGCAGTTTGAATACGAAAGAAAGGACGTGTTCGGCTCTTTTGTACCGTTGTATTTAATTTCAAAAACGCTTTTGTCATCGCCGTTCTGAGCGAGTTTAATATCCGAAATTACGGTATTTTCGGTATTGTTTCCGCTGCCGGCTGAATCGTTATTATATGTAATAAGCACGCTTTTTGTTTTTTCCTCCCATTTTACCTCACATCCGAGAGCTTCGCTTATAAAGCGTATAGGCACCATACATCTGTCCGAAATTATCGTCGGCGCACAGTCGAGCGATACAGCTTTTGAGTTGACATATGCGGTTTTAGCTCCGACGGTGAGGAGAATTTCACTGCCGTCCTTTTTTACCGTAACCTGTTTGTTTGCACCGTCCCATTCCACCGATGCGCCGAATGCGTCGAAAATTGCACGGGTGGGGCAAAGGGTTCTGTCGTTTACAAGCTGCGGTGCAACGTCACAGTTTATTTTGCTTCCGTTTATATAAAGCGAAATGTCATCTTGCGCGAGTGCCGTTGATGTCAAAAACAAGGCTGACGTTATAATGAATAAAAATAATTTTTTCATAGATTTCTCCTTAAATTCCGATAAACATAGCATTGGAGAATAACTCCGTATGCCTGTATATTTTATCACAAAACCGCGCATTTTTCGACAAAATATTAAATATGCAAAGAAAATGTAACATTTAGCCGAAAGAAAATAATCCAAACTCCGATTTTGAGAGGCGGGTTCGGATTGCTTTCTTTCGGCAAGGCATCAGAGGATAGAACCATACTGGGTTCAGTCCTCTGATGCCTAATTAAAAAATAATGCAAATTTACGTGAATTAAATATTGACAAAAGCTTTTTTTTATTGTATAATAAATAACGATTTGTAAAATATGACAAGCCTCGCTTGGGTTTGGTATACTTGCTTGGGTTTGTTTATATAGGTAAACTTTAGGGAGGTGCGTTTTAAATGAAAAGAACATATCAGCCGAATGTAAGACACAGAAGCAAAGTTCACGGCTTCAGAAAAAGAATGTCAACAAGCAATGGCAGAAAAGTTTTAGCTCGCAGAAGATTAAAGGGTAGAAAAGTTTTGTCTGCGTAATAAAGTAAACTCTGAAAGGCCACAAGCGTTTTGTGGTCTTTTTAAGCATTAGGAGGCTTTTGCTTGAAGGGAACCGTTAAGCTTAACAGAGAGTTCAGATATGCGTACAACCGAGGTAAAAAGGTTGTTACGCCCGCTCTTGTTATGCACTGTTACAAAAACAGGACAAGCACTACAAAATACGGCATTACAGCGTCTACCGCAATAGGCAAGGCGCATTTGAGAAACAGGGCAAAGCGGCTTATAAGAGAAGCTTACAGAGGCTTTGCACCGCGTATAAAAGGCGGTATGAACATAATATTTGCCGCGCGCGTCAAAACCGCGTCGGCAAGCCTTGAAACCGTTAAAAATGCTATGAACGAATGTTTTGAAAAAGCAGGCTTGTTTAAAGATGAAAATAATTGACAAAGCCGTAATCCGGCTTATTTTGTTTTACCGAAAATACATTTCTCCGCTGAAAAAACCGTGCTGTAGGTTTTATCCGACTTGTTCGCAGTATGCAATTTCGGCGGTGAAGAAATACGGAGCATTTAAAGGAGGTTTTCTTGCAGTAAAGAGAATACTCCGATGCAATCCGTTATTCAAAGGCGGTTACGATCCGCTTAAATAATCAGACATTGCGCAAAAAATACCGCGCACGGAGGCGATTGGAATTAACATTTTCAGAGGAATTTCACACGGACTTGGTTTTATTTTAAATTTTATATACGGATTTGTAAACAACTACGGTATTGCACTTGTGATTTTCACCGTTTTGGTAAAGCTTGTTTTGCTGCCGCTCAGCGCAAAACAGCAGAAATCAATGGTAAAAATGCAGCAGGTTCAGCCGAAGCTTAAAGAATTGCAGGATAAGTATAAAAACGACCCGCAGAAAATGCAGCAGGAGCAGATGAAACTCTACAAAGAGCATAATGTAAGCCCTGCCGGCGGATGTCTGCCTATGCTTATTCAGATGCCGATACTTTTGTGCCTTTATCAGGTTATCTCATATCCGCTCACGTTTATGCTCCAGATGTCGGCAAGCGAAAGCTGGTCGCTCGCAATGCAGTATGCCGCGGATATGCTCGGCAAAAGTAAAAATTTCAACTCGGCGGCACAGATTGTCGCGGCTACAAAGTCGGGACTTATCGACTTTGAACTTTTCAAAGGTTTTGACCTTTCGCTCGTTCCGTGGCAGGGCCTTGCAAAGCCGAACATACTTTGGATTATCCCGATTTTTGCAGGCTTAACGACGTTTTTGAGCAGTTACATTACGATGAACACGTCGGGTACCAAAAAAGCTGAAAAGAAAGAGGACGAAAAGCCGAAAAGGGTTTTAAATCCTGAAGATACAAAACAGGGCAACAACGGCGACCAGGCACAGGCCATGAATAAGTCTATGATGTATTTTATGCCGTTTTTCACAGGCTGGATTGCTTTCAGCTACTCGGCGGCGCTCGGTTTTTACTGGGGATTGAGCAACATTCTTTCAATTCTTCAGCAGATGTACCTTAACAACAAATACGGCGAAAAATTCAAAGAAGAAGTTAAGGCTGTTGAGGACGAAAAGGAAAAAGCGCGCAAAGAAAGGCGCAAACTGAAACAGAAAAGAAAGTAATGCTTTATCATATTTTTAATTGCTATATTGATTTAATGGGGAGTGATTGTCGTGAAAACAATCGAAATGGTCGGCAAAACGGTAGATGACGCTGTAAACGCGGCTCTTGCCGAACTTAATGCTAAAAAAGAAGATGTTGACGTTGAAGTTTTGGAGGAAGGCTCGAAAGGCTTTCTCGGTATGGGAAGCAAAGACGCAAAAGTGCGTGTAAGCCTTAAATGCACACCGCAGAACAAAGCAGTTGACTTTTTATCGGGACTTTTTGATGTTTGGGGATTGAATGTTAAAATCAGCACCGAGCTTGACGGCGATGTTTTAAAGGTTGAGCTTGAGGGTGACGATATGGGCGTTGTAATCGGCAAAAGAGGCGAAACGCTCGACGCTTTGCAGCATCTTACAAGCCTTAATGTTAACACCGGCGACGGCGATTTTGTAAAGGTCAGCCTTGACACCGAGGGTTACAGAGAAAAGAGAGTTAAAACTTTGGAAAGTCTTGCGGCAAAGCTTGCGTCTAAAGTTGCGAAAACAAGACATAATGTGACGCTTGAGCCGATGAATTCGTACGAAAGACGAATTATCCACGCGTCGCTTCAGGACAACGAATTTGTAACAACATACAGTGTAGGGCAGTCACCTAACAGAAAAGTTGTAATCGCCTATAACAGAAAATAGTTTGATTTAAAAGCTAAAGATTGCCTTTTTGTCGGGCATACGGGGCTTTTCCGTGTGCCGAAAGGCAATCTTTATTTGTTTGCGGAATATCTTAAAAGTTCGGATTATAAGGACGGTAAATTTTATGCAGAAAACCATTGCTGCAATTTCAACCGCGCAGGGGCCGGGCGGAATTGCCATTGTGCGAATGAGCGGTGATAATGCGATTGAAATTGCGGATAAAATTTTTAACGGAAGAATTAAACTTTCCGACGCAAAAACTCACACCGTGCACCACGGATTTATATGTGACGGTACGCAAAAAACCGACGAAGTGCTTGTCACCGTTATGCGCGCGCCGAATACCTATACAAAAGAAGATGTTGTTGAAATAAACTGTCACGGCGGAAGTGTGAGCGCACGAAAAATTTTGAGTCTGCTCATAAAAAACGGTGCGTCTTATGCCGACAGGGGCGAGTTTACCAAACGCGCGTTTTTGAATGGCAGAATTGACCTTTGCGAGGCGGAGGCGGTTATCGACGTTATAAATTCAAAAACGGGCAGACTGCACACCGCGGCGGTAAATCAGCTCGGCGGAAGTCTTTCGGAAAAAATCAACGAAATCCGTGACGGCCTTTTGTCGCTCTCGGCAAATCTCGACGTTATAAGCGACTTTCCCGAGGAGGGACTTGAACCGCTCTCCGATGAGGAATATTATAATTTGCTCGTCCGTTTGCGCGATAAAACGAAAAAGCTTTACGACACCGCCGACAAGGGCAGAATTATACGAAACGGCATAAAAACCGTTATTGTCGGCAAGCCGAACGTTGGAAAATCGTCGCTTTTAAACCTTCTTTCGGGAAGCGAGCGCGCGATTGTCACCGATGTTGAGGGCACAACGCGCGATATTATAGAAGAACAAATCGACCTCGGAAGTGTAACGCTCGCAGTGTCAGATACCGCAGGCATACGCACAACCGACGATAAAGTTGAAAAAATCGGCGTTGAGATGTCGAAAAAACGTGCGTCCGAGGCGGAACTCGTTATTTTTATGCTGGACGCTATGCGCGAAATTGATGAAAACGATACCGAAATTTTTGAACTTATAAACGGCAAAAAAACGGTTTTTCTTGTTAATAAAAGCGAGAATGGCATAAACGACAGCGTTAAAAATTTTTGTGCCGATAAAGAAAATGTGATTGAATTTTCCGTTAAAAACGAAACGGGTGTTGACGCACTTAACGAAAAAATCGCACAGATGTTCGATATGGGCGAAATTTCGGACGGCGGCGGTGAAACCATTATAAACGAACGGCACAAAGAGGCGCTTGCAGGCGCTCTTGAAAGCATAAATTCCGCGCTCAAAACGCTTGAGGACGGTATGCCGTCCGATATGACTTTTGTGGACATTGAAAATGCGGTGAGCAAACTCGGCGCGGTGACGGGTATGAGCGTGGGCGAAGAAATTGTGGACAGAATTTTTCATTCGTTCTGTGTGGGAAAATAACTTAAAAAGGTGAGAAAAATGGAATTATACAATGCGGGAGAATATGATGTTGCGGTTATCGGGGGCGGTCATGCAGGGTGCGAGGCGGCGCTTGCGTCGGCAAGGCTCGGGCTTAAAACCATTATATTTGCGATAAACCTTGACACAATCGCAAATATGCCGTGCAATCCGTGTATCGGCGGTACGGCAAAAGGACACCTTGTGCGCGAAATCGACGCTCTTGGCGGTGAAATGGGCAAAAATACCGACAAAACTTTCATTCAGTCGCGCATTTTAAACAAGGGAAAAGGTCCTGCGGTGTATTCTCTGCGCGCACAGGCTGACAGGCGAATGTATCAGCAGGAAATGAAACGTGTGCTTGAAAAACAGGAAAATCTCGACATAAAGCAGGCGGAAATTATAGATATTGAATTTGACGAAAACAACGCGGTTAAGGCAGTTATAACGCACCTCGGCGCGCGTTTTGCGGTCAAGGCAGCGATTATTGCGACGGGAACGTTTCTTCGCGGAAATGTAATCGTGGGCGATGTGAGTTACCCGAGCGGTCCGGACGGAATTTTCCCGGCGAACAGGCTTTCCGACGCGCTCAAAAACAAGAAAATTGAGCTTATGCGCTTTAAAACGGGAACACCGGCGCGAATTAACGCAAACAGCGTGGATTTTTCAAAAATGGAAATTCAAAAGGGCGATGAGGACATCACTCCGTTTTCGTTTGAAACCGAAAATCCCGGTGAAAACAAGGTGTGCTGCTATCTTACATACACAAACAAGGAAACGCATAAGGTTATTATGGACAATCTTCACCGTTCGCCGATTTACAGCGGAAAAATCGAGGGCATCGGTCCGCGTTACTGCCCGTCGATAGAGGACAAAATTGTGCGTTTTAAGGACAAGGAAAGGCACCAGATTTTTATTGAGCCTATGGGGCTTACCACCGACGAGATGTATGTGCAAGGGTTCTCGTCAAGTTTGCCCGAGGATGTTCAGCTTAAAATGCTTCACACGCTTCCGGGACTTGAAAACGCAAAAATGATGCGCACCGCATATGCGATTGAATACGACTGCGTTGACGCGACAAGTCTTTATGCAACACTGGAATTTAAATATTTCCCCGGACTTTACGGCGCGGGACAGTTTAACGGCAGTTCCGGCTATGAGGAGGCGGCGGCACAGGGACTTATCGCCGGTATTAACGCGGCGCTTAAAATAAAAGGAGAGGAGCCGTTTATTCTCGACAGGTCGGAGGGGTATATCGGCACGCTTATCGACGATTTGACGGTTAAAGGCACAAAGGAGCCGTACCGTATGATGACGTCGCGCAGTGAATACCGTCTTTTGTTAAGGCAGGACAACGCGGATTTGCGCCTTACGCCGAAGGGTCATAAAATCGGCCTTATAAGCGACGAAAGGTATGCTAAATTTTTGGCGAAAAAAGAGGCAATAGAAAAGGAAATTGCGCGCGCAAGAGAGACGGTTATAGCGCCGAGCGCCGAGGTGAACGCACTTCTTGAAAGCGTGAACAGTTCGCCGATAAAATCGGGAGTTCATTTGAGCGAGCTTATAAAGCGTCCCGAGCTTGACTATAAAATTCTGGCGCCGATAGACAAAGACCGTCCGAAACTTAACAAATACGTTGAAGAACAGGCTTATATTCAGATAAAATACGAGGGATACATTCAAAAACAGCTTGACCAGGTGGAGCAGTTTAAGAAGCTTGAAAACAAGAAAATTCCCGACGGAATTGACTTTTCGCAAATTCACGGACTGCGCCTTGAGGCACGTCAGAAACTTGCGAAATTCAAGCCTCACTCAATCGGTCAGGCGTCGAGAATATCGGGTGTTTCGCCGTCGGATATTAACGTTTTGCTGATATATTTGTCGCATTAGGAGGAATTTTTATCAATACGATTAAAGATTTAATTTCGCATAATACCGAGGATTTTTATAAATTTTATTCGCTTTTGACCGAGTGGAACGAGAAAATCAACCTCACCGCGATAACCGGGGAATATGACGTTGCGACAAAGCATTTTCTCGATTGCCGTTCAATATTTGATTATGTCGATTTTGCGGACGGCGCAAAAATAATCGACGTCGGCTGCGGTGCGGGATTTCCGTCGGTGGTTATGGGAATAACAAACAGGAACCTCAAAATAACTATGCTCGATTCATTAAACAAGCGGATAAATTTTTTAAACGAAGTTATAAGCGAGCTTAATCTTGAAAATTTATGCGCCGTTCATTCGCGCGCGGAGGATTTGGGACGCGCAAAGGAACACCGCGAAAAATACGACTTTGCGGTGTCGCGCGCGGTGGCGAATTTAGCGTCGCTCACCGAGCTTTGTATGCCGTTTGTAAAGGTCGGGGGATATTTTGTCGCATTTAAAGGTCCGAATGTTTCCGAGGAAATAGAAAACGCCGAAAATGCAATAAAACTTCTCGGCGGAAAGATAGAAAGGGTGGAAAATTACGAAATTCCCACCACGGATTTAAAACACAATCTTGTTTTTATAAAAAAAATATCAGCCGTTTCGTCACGTTTCCCCAGAAAAAGCCCGAAACCGATAAAAGAGCCGTTGAAATAAGGGATTTCACGGATTTTTTTGTTGTAATTTCACGAACGGTTTTTCTTCCATTTTTTGTAAAAGTATGATATTATCAATACATAGATTACTTTTACAAATGAGGAGTGCGTTTTATGGAAAGATTTTTTTCGTCAGCAAAGAACAAGGATATAAAAAACAATGTGGTTGAGGTGGATATTGATAAAATCCGTCCCAATCCGTACCAGCCGAGAAAGGTTTTTGATTTGGCGTCGATATACGAACTTGCGGAGTCGATAAAGCATTTCGGTGTTATTCAGCCTCTTTCGGTGAGAAAGGCAAAAAAAGGCGCGTTTGAACTTATTGCCGGGGAAAGAAGGCTTCGTGCGTGCGCGTATCTCAAAATGCAGAAAGTGCCCGTTATAGTCGTTGATATGAACGACAACGACAGCGCGGTGGTTGCTCTTATAGAAAATCTTCAGCGCAAGGATTTGACATTTTTCGAGGAGGCGGAGGCATATTTTCACCTCATCACCGAGCACGGCCTGACGCAGGAGGAATTGTCGAAAAAAGTGGGAAAAAATCAGTCGACCGTGGCGAACAAATTAAGGCTTTTAAAACTCCCGAAAGACGTTAAGGAGATAATAAAAGACCATAAACTCACCGAGCGTCACGCGCGTGCGCTTTTGAAACTTCCCGACGAAAAAATGCAAAGGTCGGTTGTGCAGAGAATTGTCAAAAACGGATACAATGTGTCGGAAAGCGAAGAAATTATAGAAAAAATTCTCTTTAAGCTGTCGGGCGGAAAAAAGGAGAAAAAAGTTTTGCGCTGTGCGGTTTTAAAGGACGTGCGCATTTTTGCCAACACCATCAAAAAAGCGGTAAGCGTTATGCGCGAATCGGGCATAGACGCGGTGTCGGAACAGAACGAATGTGACGGATTTTACGAATATATTATAAAAATTCCCAAAAAAGTGAGTTTTTAATTGACATTTTAAACAGATAGTGATAAAATCAATATATTGCAGAGCAGACGTTAAGCGTTGGCATACACGCTGTGCCTAAAGTGTTAAAGAATGGGAGTAGAGTCTTTAAACGAAAAGAATTTTCTTGCGATTTAACGTTCCATCCACTGTATGTATTGATTTTTATATATACTCTGTATGCTCCTGCTCAAAAGAAAGGGAGTTTTTTTAATGCAAAAAAATGTTACGCGAAAAATAGTGTTTACCGCGCTTATTATTGCGGTTACGGCAGCCCTAAAGTGCACGGCAAGCATAATGCTTCCGTTTGCCGGCGCAGGCGGAATGAGAATTTCGCTTTCGGTTTTCTTTTCAAAACTGCCTGCGCTTATGTTCGGTCCCGTCATCGGCGCGATGTCATCTGTTTTAAACGACGTTATACCGGCGTTTATAAAGCCCGAGGGTGCATACATACCGCTTTTGACAGTAACTGCCGCGCTCGGCGGACTTATGTGCGGATTTTTATGGAAAAAGGCAGACAAAATCAATGCGGAAAAATTTAAAAAAATATTTTTGTCCGCGGTTGTTGTTCTCGGAATTTTGGGTATAATAAACTGCGTGTTTGTAACGTTTTTTAAAGATAACGCATACAGTGTAATTATAAAGTCTATGGGCGAAAAAAGGTACTGGTTTGTAACGCGGGGACTTTTGGCGGTATCGCTTGCAGGTGCGGCGATATTTGCGTTTGACGGACTTGTTCTCCGCAAAAATCCCGATTTTGACGAAAAATTTATAAAGCTTCTTTTGGTGCTTCTAATATCAAATTTAACCGTTACCACGCTCAATACATTTGTTTTGCGAATGTTTATACCTCCGCTTAAAAATCTTGCGTTTTTCATTTTTTATATTCCGCGTGTTACCGAGGAGATAATTGCGACGGTTATTCAGGCATATGCAAGCGCATATTTTCTGCGCCTTATATCAAAAATGCCGTTCGCAAAAGAGATTGTTTAATTTTTAAAATGGGATTAAAATTTGAAAAAATGTTAAAAATACTATTGAAAATGAGTTTTCAATATGCTATACTAATACTGCGCAAGATGATAACATCTTCGGCAAGCTGGAATATAAGCTAAAAACACCCTGCTTAGTGCGTGAATAACGGATTATATTTTAACCAACACATCTAAAAAGGAATTCTGACTCTTCTTGCGGCTGTAAACCACGCCCGCGCGGAAAAAGGCAACTTTTTACCGCGTGCGCCAAGCGAGGGAACAATAAACAAGAAGGCAGTTGTCCACCTGTTTAATTACAGGTTAGAAATGTATCCTGCGGTCTTTTGACCACTTTACGGCTCGGTGGGGTAATTTTTAAAAATTACAGCCAGACCTTTTGGGTATGGCTGTTTTGTTTGGAATTTTAATATTTTATCTTTTGAATATTTTTACCTTTCACTCCTAATATTAGTATGGGGTGATGAAATTTGAAAAAATATTTAAAGTTTGCCGTTATAGGCATAACGGCGGGGCTTTGCAACGGACTTTTCGGTTCGGGCGGCGGAACGGTTGCCGTGCCGTGTATGGAAAAATTTCTCGGCATCAAAAAAACCAAAGCGCACGCAAGCGCCATTGCAATAATTCTTCCGCTTACGGTTATAAGCATATTTTTCTACACAAAAAGGGGATTTTTCAATTTTCCGCTTGTGTGGCAAACATCGCTCGGCGGTGTGTTCGGCGGTTTAATCGGTGCGTGGGTGCTTAAAAAAATTAAACCGTACATTCTCGCACGCATATTCGGTGTATTCCTTATAATTGCGGCGGTGAGGATGGTGTTTTAAATGCTTGTATCGGTTATTGCGGGGCTTTTGTCGGGCGTTATAAGCGGTATGGGAATAGGCGGAGGAGCGGTGCTTATACCTGCGCTGACCTTCTTTTTGAAAATTGAACAGCACACTGCGCAGTGCACGAATTTGTATTATTTTATACCAACTGCCATAGCGGCGCTGGTTATTCATATAAAAAACAAAAACATAGAATTCAAAACCGCCGTGCCGATAACGGTTTTCGGCATAATCGGCGCAGTTTTGGGTTCATTTATTGCGGTTAATATGCCGACAAAGCTTTTAAGGCGCATATTTGCGGTCTTTCTGTTTTTGATGGGCATAAGCCAGATTATGACGAAAAAAAGCGATAGCTAAAAACATTTTAAGGGGCGATTTATTGTGACGCAAAATTCTGTTAAAAATCCTAAATTTGAACTTTTTAAAAATGAGGTACTCGGCAAGAATGTCGGCGTTTTGGGTGTCGGTGTGAGCAATCTTCCGCTTATTGAATTTTTAAACGGTCTCGGCGCGTATGTCACGGCGTTTGACAGGCGCACTGCGGATAAATTTGACGACGGTACCCTTGAAATTCTCAAGAAAAACACTAAAGGTATGGTGCTGGGCGAGGACTATCTCGACCGTCTTGACGGTATGGAAATAATTATAAAAACACCCGGTATACACCCGAACACTCCCCAGCTTGTGCGCGCGGCGGAAAACAATGTCATTGTGACGAGCGAAATGGAGATTTTTGTGAGTATTTGCCCGTGCAAAACAATCGGCGTGACGGGAAGCGACGGCAAAACGACAACCACCACGCTTATTTATGAAATGCTCAAAACAGAGGGGTATAACTGCTACGTCGGCGGAAATATCGGCAGACCGCTTTTAGCCGACGTTGAGCTTATCACGCCTGACGATATTGTTATTTTGGAGCTTTCAAGCTTTCAGCTTCAGAGTATGGTGCACAGTCCCAACATCGCGGTTGTGACAAACATTGCACCCAATCACCTTGATTATCACAAGGATATGAACGAGTATATCAATGCGAAAAAGAATATTTTTACGCATCAGAGTATGGACGACAAGCTTATTGTAAATATGGAAAACGAAATCACCGACGCATTTGAAAACGAGGCGTCGGGCGAGGTTGTGAAATTTTCTCTCCGCGAGCGTCCCAAGCACGGCGCATATGTTTACAGAAGCAAAATATATTTTGACGACGAGCCGATTTTGCGCAAGGCGGACATTAAGCTCCCCGGTGAGCACAATGTTGACAACTACCTTGCGGCAATATGTGCGGTTCAGGGATTGGTAAAAAAAGAAACAGTTTCAAAAGTTGCGCGCACCTTCGGCGGTGTTCCGCACAGACTGGAGCTTATACGCGAGTTTAACGGAGTTAAATTCTACAATGACTCCATTGCAAGCTCGCCCACGCGCACCGCGGCAGGACTTCGCGCGTTTAAGAATAAGGTTATACTTATCGCCGGCGGTTACGACAAAAAAATTCCGTTCGACGGTTTCGGCGAGATTGTTGTTGAAAAAACAAAAGCGGTTGTTTTGGTGGGCGCTACAGCAGAAAAAATCCGCACCGAGATAGAAAAGACCTGCGAAAAGCACGGAACGGGCGAACCGATTATCACGTGTTATACGCTTGAAGAAGCGGTTAAATCGGCATATTCGCTTGCAGATGACGGCGACGCTGTGCTTTTGTCGCCCGCGTGCGCAAGCTTCGATATGTTCAAAAATTTTGAAGAGCGCGGAAACGCATTCAAAGAAATTGTGGCGCTTTTGGGCAAAGAGGAATTATAGGAAAAATTGCGCCGCCGATTTGACGGCGGAACGGAGAATTTTATGATTGAACAGAACATAGAAAAACTTACAAGCCTTTGCGGTGTGTCGGGAAACGAGCAAAACGTTGCCGAGGCGGTCAAAGGTATGTTTGAAAAATACTGCGATACTGTTTATACCGACGCGCTCGGAAGCGTTATCGGCTTAAAAAAAGGTCACGGTGACGGAAAAGTTATGATAGAGGTGCATATTGACGAAATCGGGCTTATGGTTACAAAAATCACCGATGAAGGATTTTTGAAGTTTACCAATATCGGCGGTATCGACACGCGCATTTTGCCCGGAAATGAAGTTACCGTTCACGGCAAAAAAGACCTTTTCGGCGTTGTGGGCGCTATTGCACCGCACCTTCTTTCGGCAAAGGAATTATCAAGCGTGATACCGAAAGAAAAGCTTTTTATCGACATCGGTATGTCAAAGTCCGAGGCGGAAAAGGTTGTAAGCGTCGGCGATACCGTGACGTTTAATGCCGAATTTACAATGCTCGGCAAAAGACATATTGCGTCAAAATCGCAGGACGACAGAACAAGCGTCAGCGTGCTTTTGGAGGTTTTAAGTCAGCTTGACGAAACAAAACTTCCGTTTGATTTGTATGTTGTCGGCGCGGTTCAAGAGGAGGTAGGACTCCGCGGAAGTACGACGGTCACATACGGAATTGACCCCGATTTTGCCGTTGCGACAGACGTTTGCCACGGCGACACTCCCGATGCGTCGGAAAACACATTTCCGCTCGGTGACGGCACGGTTTTTGAGGTCGGACCGAACATTTCAAAAAAACTTGCAAAAAATATAATAAAGTCTATGGACGAAAACAAAATTAAATACAATATTGAGGCGTGCGGGGGCAACACCGGTACCGACGCGTGGGCAATGCAGATTTGCAAAAACGGCGTTCCGACAGCGCTTTTTTCAATTCCGCTGCGGTATATGCACACTCCGTACGAAACGGTGTGCGTTGATGATGTAAAAGAAACCGCAAACGCGATTGCACAATTTTTAAAAGGTTTGAAAAAGGCAGGTGACGCTTTATGCTGAAAACGCTTACCGAGATAAACGCGGTGTCGGGCGATGAGGATTTGCTCGCCGAATTTATCGTTAAAAATATAAAGCCGTATGCAACCGATATTAAAATTGACACAATGGGCAATGTCATTGCTTTCAAAAAGGGCAGAAAAGGCGGAAAACTCACTCATATGCTTGCGGCGCATATGGATGAGGTGGGATTTATTATCACCAAAATCACCGAAAACGGATTTTTGAAATTTGAAGAGGTCGGCGGTATAAGCGACCAAATTCTGCTTACACAGCGTGTGGAAATCGGCGAAAATAAGGTTAAAGGCATTTTGGGCGTCAAAGCGGTGCATTTGCAGAGCAAAGACGAGCGCGAAAGCCTTATTAAAAAGAAAAATATGTATATTGATATTGGCGCGAAAGATAAAGCTGATGCGGAAAAACGCGTGAAAATCGGCGATTACGCAACGTTTTGTTCAAAATATACCGAGTTCGGAACCGACAAAATCAAAGCAAAAGCTCTGGACGACAGAGTAGGGGTTTACACCCTTTTGGAGCTTATAAAAGACGAATACGACGAGGATATTTATTTTTGCTTTACCGTTCAGGAGGAAGTGGGACTTCGCGGTGCGAAAATTGTTTCGCACAGGCTCAATGCCGATACCTGCCTTGTGCTTGAGGGTACAAACGCGGCGGACGTTGACGGTGTTCCGAAGCATAAACAGGTTACCGTGCTCGGTGACGGCCCTGCGCTTTCGATTATGGACAGGGCGTCGATTTCAAACAAAAAATACAACGAATTTATAGAAATTACCGCGAAAAACGAGGGACTGAAATATCAGTATAAAAAAACTGTGATGGGTGGAAACGATGCCGGCAGTGTATCGACTGCGTCGGACGGCTGTGCAACGGCGGTTATTTCGCTCCCGACAAGATATATTCATTCACCGATAAGCGTCGCGAAAAAAAGCGATATTGCCGATATGGTAAAGCTTGCGCGCGGTGTGCTTAAAAATCTTCACAAATTTGATTTGGATATGAAAGTGAGGTTTTAAATCATTATGGAACTTCTGAAAAAACTCTGCGAGGCATATGCGCCGTCGGGTGACGAGAGCGGAATCTGCAATATTATCGCGGACGAAATAAAAGGATATGCGGACGAGATTTATACTGATGTTATGGGAAATCTTATCGCGCACAAAAAGGGAAACGAAAAAAAAGTTATGTATATTGCCCACGTTGATGAAATCGGCATTACAGCGACGCACATTGACGATAACGGTTTTATACGTTTTGGTTTTATCGGCGGTGCAGACAAGTATTTTATGCTTTACCGCAGGGTTGTGTTTAAAAACGGCACTGCCGGCGTTGTTGCACACGAAGAAAGTGTTAAGGATATAAAGGATATTGAGGACTCGAATTTGTTTGTTGACATAGGTGCAAAGAGCCGTGAAGATGCCGAAAAATGTGTTTCGGTCGGCGATACTGCGGTGCTTATGCAGAATTTTGTCAAACTCGGCGATAAGGTAAACTGCAAGGCGCTTAACGGCAGAGCTGGCGCGTATGTTCTTATAAATGCAATTAAAAATATAAAAAACAACAAAAATGATTTATATTTTGTATTTTCAGCACAGAATACGGTGGGACTGCGCGGTGCTAAAACCTCGGCATTTGACATTGAACCCGATTATGCCGTTGCGGTTGACACTGTTTGCACAGGCGATACGCCCGAGGGAAAAGTTTCGGACATTGCGCTCGGGAACGGCATTGCGGTGAAAGTTAAAGATGCGTCGTTTATAGCGAACAAAGAGGTTAGGGAGCAGATTGTAAAATGTGCCGAAAAAAATAAGATAAAATATCAGATTGCCGTTGCGGAAAACGGCAGAAGCGATGTCGGAAGCGTTCACCTTTCGAAAAGCGGTGTAAAGTCGGGAGCGGTGTCAATTCCCGTGCGATATGCAAACACACCGTGCGAAACGGCAGATACGGGCGATATTGAAAGCGCGGTTGAGCTTGTTTCGAGCCTTGAATTTGAATAAAAAACAAAAAATTTAAAAAATTTGAAAAAAACGCAAAATTTACTTGACAACATATACTGTTTTGTGGTATTATAATTGAGCACGATAAATTTCGCCGGAGTGGCGGAACTGGCAGACGCCCAGGACTTAAAATCCTGTGGGATTAGTTTCCCGTACCGGTTCGATTCCGGTCTCCGGCACCATTGTTGTGCTTGAGGTTGGTACCCAAAAGCAGTGTTTGGAGCAGTGAAGTTTGTCGGTAAATTTTGCGGAATATTATTTTAAAAAATGGTATATTTGCAAAAAGAAGTGTCTATAATTTAATATGTATCGCAGGGTGGAGCAGTCTGGTAGCTCGTCGGGCTCATAACCCGAAGGTCGTTGGTTCAAATCCGGCCCCTGCACCCAATGAAAAACCGCTTAACAAAGCCATTTGTGCAATGTTAGGCGGTTTTTGCTATATTCAAAAACAGGCGAATAATTCAACAATAATTCAACTCGATATAAAAAATCACGCTTTTTTAAGAAATATATCAGATAAAATATCAGCGCTTCTTTGGTCTGCTTCTTCCATAATGTGAGCATATATATTTGCCGTTGTAGAAACCTGTGCGTGTCCTAATCTCTTTGAGATAGATACACTGTCCACACCGTTAAAGTATAGAGGCGAGTATGACGGATATTCGCACAGTATAGGATATACGCCTCCCGACAATATGACCGCTGAAAGATACCGGTGGTATTTTGTACCGAACGGCTCGTCCGACGCGATACCCGTTCCGTCGGAGCCGTATAATGATACAGCGCTAAAAATGTGTCGGAAAGCGGTGAATATTATTACCGTATTGAGGTTATGTTTAACGGTTATGTAACCAGGCTGTTCACGGAAAGGGCAACTGTTGAAATCACCAAAAAGCCTGTTTCGGTGAAAGCGTTGGACAAAAGCAAGATATATGACGCAAAACCGCTTTTGACAAACGAAACGTTGCTTGCGGAACGCTTAATATCACTCCGCTCGGCCTGACGGTTAAACCGAAAGATGCGCGCGTGAGTGCCGGCTCGGTTTTGAGCGAAAATGTTTTATATGAAATAGACGGCACACTCAAAAACGAAAATCTTTCTTTGGCAAATGCAAAGATTACCGCAAAAAATGCGGACGGAAAAGACGTTTCGTTCGGCGATATTACAAAAAACACCGGTACATACACCGTTGTGATTGATTACAGCGGTTTTGACGGTATCGGCAGTGAAAATTATCAGGGAAACGGCTCCGTTACTTCTGAAGTTGTTGTTTACAGAAAAAGCAGCGGCGGCGGTTCGGGCGAAAGCGCATTTGATGATGTGGGAACTGACGCTTGGTATTATGACGCTGTTACGGCTCTTGCAAATATGGGCATCATAAAGGGAACGGGCGGCAACCGCCTCGACCCCGACGGCGAAATAACGCGTGCGGAATTTATTGCGGCGGCAATGAGGTTTACCGATATTGATGCAAAAGGAACTGTGACATTCACCGATGTTGCACAGGATCACTGGGCGGCAAAGGAAATTTCAAGCGCCGCATCTCTCGGCTGGATTTCGGGAAATGACGACGGCACATTCAGTCCCGACGATTTGCTCGAACGTTCCTCCGCTGCAAAAATTGTCAACAATATGCTCGGAAGAAAGGCAGACATCGAATACATCAACGCGCACAGGGACGGTATAACGCTGTTTGACGATGTTCCGTCTTGGAAGTGGTACTGCGGAGATGTTGCGGAGGCATCAAATACGCACGGATTTGAAAAAATTAACGGCGCGGAAAGTTGGAAATAAACAGTATTCCGCAAAGAAGTATCAGAAAAATACTGCTCTTTTATAAGGGCAGTATTTTTTATAAGAATTTTCACAAAAAACAGCAAAAAAACACTTGCATCGCACATTGATGTACGGTATATAATAAATACGTGAATTCGTAACAAAACAGGGGGAAGTACAAGTGGAAGCACAAGTGGAAGCAAAGTTAAAAAAATTGTTATGCGGTATTTTGACGGTTTGTATGCTTGCAAGCCTTATTCCGCTTTCGGTTTTTGCGTCAAGCGAGGTTACAGCCATTGACCTGACGCTGGCAAAACCGAAGGCAGGCGAGGCGCCGTCGTATACGGCAACAGTGACGGATGGTTCGGGATTAGAGGTAATCAGCGTCAAGTGGTCGCCGTCGGACGATGTTTTTATTGAGGGCAAAACATACACCGTTACAATAGATGTCGGCATAAAAGAAGGCTTTGACGGAACTTTTGCAAAGGCTGACAAAATATCGGCAACAATGAACGGATACAAGATACACAGAGTGAAAAACAACGGTGCGAATGTTACGGTTAAATTCGGCTGGAATCTCTCGGCTGACAAACCCGTTACTGCGCCGACTGCACCGTCCGTCACAAACACCGCAGTTAAAGCTGTAAGCACAAAAAGCGGATTTTCCGACGTTGCAGACAGTGCTTACTATGCAAACGCAGTTAAATGGGCGGTGGATAAAAAAATTACGTCGGGAACATCTGCAACGACATTTTCACCCGACGACACCTGCACACGCGCGCAGATACTTACATTTTTGTGGAGAGCGGTAGGCAGTCCGAAAAGCAATTCGCCGGTACCGTTCGGCGATGTAAATTCCGAAGACTATTTTGCTGACGCGTCGAGTTGGGCAAAAGGCAAGGATATGGTTTCGGGAAGTAATTTCGAGCCGGACACACCCTGCACAAGGGCGTTTACCGTTATCTATCTTTGGAAAAACGCAGGAAGTCCCAAAACAGAGATTTCCGATAAATTTTCCGATGTAAACGCAAATGCGGATTATGCGCAGGCGGTTGCGTGGGCGGTTAACAACGGCGTGACAAGCGGAACGTCGGCAACGACTTTTTCGCCCGTCGATACCTGCACAAGAGGACAGATAGTGACCTTTTTAAACCGTGCTCTTTCCGTGTTCGATGTTACGAAAGACGATAACACAATCAAGACGCCCGAGAACAATAATCAAGAAAACAACAATCAGGAAAATAAAACGGACGTACCGGTAATTAACCCGACCGAAACAGATAAAACAACCGAAACAGGCAAAACCGACGAGAAAACCGATACTTCGAAAAATGATAAAAATACCAAAACCGATGAAACAACAAAGGATAATACAACAAAGAACGACAACACCAAAACAGACGATTCATCGCTGGAGGAAGTTAAGCAAAACACGCAGAATAAAGCAAAGTATGATACTGCAAAATATGAAACAGCCGTTAAAAAAGCTCTCCGCGAGGCGCTGGGCGACAATCTCGGCAGTGATCTGACACAGCTTCAAAAGGCGCTTTTGCTTCACGATTGGCTTTTGCTGAACTGCCAATATGATGAAACAGTGTCGAAAGAATATGTTCACAGCGAGTACGGCGCAATGGTAAACGGTTGGGCAGTGTGCAGCGGCTACGCCCGTGCATACAGCGACCTTTTAAGCCGTGTCGGCATTGAGGCGGAGTATGTTTACGGTTACGTAGGAAAAGCCAGTATGGAAACAGCGCATGCGTGGAACCGCGTAACGATTGACGGCAAAAAGTATCACGTTGATGTAACTTTTGATGACCCGGTTCCCGATGTTAAGGGAAGAACAATGCATACCTACTTCCTGGTGAGTGATGCCAAGCTGAAGGATCACATAGGATACAATTTGCACTGTACGGATACAAAGTATGATGACAACCAGATTTTGCATAAATATCATGCACCGCTTATATGGGACGAAAGAATTAACAAGTTTTATTATGTTGACGGAACTGCGGTTAAGACTACCTCCGATTTAAGCGAACCGATAACATCGTCAAGCGCGAAGGACGGTGTTAATCCGACGTCGGCGATTATGACGGACGACGGAAAATTCTTATGCTTCGCTAAACCGAACAATTCTACAAGCGAATATCCGATGTATCTCTATTGCATAGAAACGGGCGAATACTACAATTACACCGTTAAAGGCGTAAAGAATATTATCTTTGACAGACTGGTTCAAAACGGCAATAACATTGAGCCTTCGAGAGATTATTATAAGAACGGTGCGCATTATATGACAAAGGCGGACGCGTCAATTCCCATTCCGACGAGCACCAAGAAACGCTCGGTTGTATTTGACCCCAACTACAGCGGAGTAAAAACGGCAAGCCTGGAGTATCTTAACGACTACTGGACAAACGGCGGCGGTTCGCTTGATGAGCTGACGAGAAAAGGCTATACTTTCGGCGGTTGGTACACCGCAAAGGACGGCGGAGAAAAAATTGAGTCACTTGATGACATAAACGGAAGCAGTGTGACGCTTTACGCTCACTGGTGGAGCGGCTGGACCATAACCAAAGAACCCACAGCGTCAGAAACGGGCAAGGCGGTCCGCGAACTTGACGGATATCCGAGCGTTAAAGAAGAAGTTACTATCCCCGAACTTTCGGATACATCTGTATGGAAGAAAACGCAGTCTATAAGCGCAACAACGTCGCGCGACGGTTTTGAGAGATACACCTCCGAATACGGCGATGTCAAAGTTATAATTCCCAAGCTTGAAGAAAAATTCGAGTACGGCATTAAATATAAAGACGGCAGTGTTTGCATCACGGTTATTGATGAAAACACTTATAACGTCGGTTTCGAGGCTAAAGAAAACGGCGAGGTTATAAGCACGGGAAATAGGAGGGTAATAACCAACGGCGCCGGAGAGTACAGGGCGATTTATCCCAAGAACTTTACTCCGAGCGGTACCGTTACCGCAACGCTTTACGACAAAGATATGAACTCTATTTGTTCAACCGAATATGAAGTAAAATAAAAAATTATAAAATAAAAGCGGCTGCAGCAAAACAATTTTTTAAATCGTTTTGCTGCAGCCGCTTTTTGCGTTCTATTTTATTCTTATGCTTATTTCGCCCGACGATAAAATCACCGTTTCGCCGTTTTCTTTTTTTGCGATAAGACTGCAATCGTCGGTTATCCCCGTGCAATGTGCCGTGTACCGAGCACCTGCCGAAATGACGGTTATATCTTTGCCGACGGCAAGCTGTTTTTCTTTATAATATTCAACAAATTCACGGCTTTCGAGATTTTTGTAATACTCATAAAAATTGTCGAGAATTTTTGCTGTAAGACGGTTTTTCATATCGCTTTTTTGCTTGTCAAACACGCACCCTGCAATGTTTTCGATTTCTTTCGGAAATCCTCCGCTCGGCGCATAAACGTTAACGCCGATACCCAAAACTGCATAGTCGAGTCTGCCTTCTTCAACCGCGGTTGATGCCTCGGTAAGTATTCCGCACACTTTTTTTCCGTTTACAAAAATATCGTTAACCCATTTTATTTTTGAATTTTCACCGCTTAAAAAATCAATGGCACGCGCAACTGCCGATGCCGCCGCGGTTGTGATGAGCGCCGAGGACTGAACCGATATTCGGGGGCGCAGAATTACGCTTAAATAAAGTCCCGATTTGTCGGGCGAAAAAAAGTTTCTGCCCATACGTCCTCTGCCTTCGGTCTGCGACGAGGCAATGCACACATATCCCTCTTTTTCGCCGTCCGACGCTCTTTGACGGGCAATTTTATTTGTCGAATTTACTTTATCAAAAACGTCAATATAGTAAAAATCCTTGTTTTTGAGATTGTTATAAATTCCGTCTTTTTCGAGAACGTCGTTGTCGCACAAAAGCGCGTAGCCTCTTCCGCTCACCGCGTCAAAACGGTAGCCGTCCTTTTTCAGCTCGCCGACCGCTTTCCACACGGCGTTGCGCGACACGTTAAGCCTTTTTGCAAGTTCCTGTCCTGAAAAGCTTTCGCCTCGGTTTTCATTAAATATTTTAAGTATATTTTCTTTTACACTCATTTTTTCACACTCAATTTTCTTCGCCTGAATTTCTGCGTTTTACAACATCTATTGTAAAATCCTCGCGTATGCCCGAAATTTCCGCACCGCTGTCGAGAATTTCGAGCACCGCTCTGATATGCTCGCTCGATATAACGTCGCCGGGGATCAGAATGGGTATTCCCGGCGGATATTTGCACACGATATTTTTAGACACTCTGCCGAGCGCGTCTTTAAGTTCAACAGGTTCTGCGTCGGCAAAAAATGCGTCGCGAGGAGTGAGTTTCATAGCGTGGGTGACACCCTTTGACGGACGGTCGGAAAGCTCTTTTATTCCAACCGTTTTGCCCGCTATGGTAACAATCGCTTTCGCAAGCTTTTTAACGTCCGATAGTTTGTTGTACGGCGTAAAAATGCACACGATATTTAAGTCGTCGCAAAGTTCAACTTTTATGTCAAAACGGGAATTAAGCACCTGTGCCGCGTCATAACCGCTCACACCCGAAAACGCAAAGTTCACGACGATACGCGTTTTGTCATACGCAAAAACGTCCGCCGTTCCGACGATTTCGTCGTCCAGCCAGTACGCGTTTGAATTGTTGTTTACATATTCCGCCGCCTCCGACACGGCGCGGAGCATTTTTTCGTATTTTTCCGAATATTCATCCGCCTCGAAAACCGCCTTTTCAAGCGCCGCCATAGCCGCGTAAGACGAGCTGGACGTCTGATACATAGAAATTGCGGCGAGAATTTCTTTATTTAAAAAATTGTTGCAGTTAACGTGCAAAAATGCCGAGCCGTTAAGACCTCCGAGCGTTTTTGACGCGCTGTGAACCACAAAATCCGCACCGAGCGCCGCCGCCGATTTGGGAAGTTTATCGCAAAAATTAAAATGTGCGCCGTGCGCCTCGTCAACAATCATAAACATATTGTTTGTGTGGGCGAGGGTGGTTATTTTTTCAATATCGCATACCGCGCCGTAATAGTTCGGCGAAGTGATTAAAATTGCCTTTGCGTTAGGAAAAGTCGCAACCGTGCGTTCCAAAGCGTCGTAGTCAAAACCGCCGCCGAAACCGAAACGGTGCATATACGTCGGCTCAACGAAAATCGGGAGAAGTCCCAAAAGAATTATCGCATTTATCACCGATTTGTGGCAGTTTCTGTCTACGATAATCATATCGTTTTGCTTAAGGCAAAGCGTGAGTGACGCTAAAATTCCCGTGCTTGCGCCGTTCAAAAGATAAAAACTGCGCTCCGAGCCGTAAATGCGCGCAAGCTGATTTTGACTCATTTTAACGTACGCGGTCGGGTTGGGCATACCTTTTACAACGTCAAGCTCGCCCATATCCATACCGAAAAAATCCTCGGTCATAATGTCAAGTTTTCCCTTGTGCGCAGGTGTTTGAAACGATATTTTTTTGCTGTATGCATATTTTTTAAGTCCGTCATTTATATATTCGGTAAATTTCACGCCGTCACCTCATCAAGCATTTTAATAAGTATTTCGGAGGGCTGAAAAACCACTGTATAGCGCTTTTCGTTAATGGTTACATTAAACGAATATCGGTTTGCGCGTTTTATTTCTCCGCAGTAGTTCAGCACCGATGTACCTTGTGCCTTTTCTCTGTCGTATTTTCCGAAATTTTCAATATCGAGCATTGTCACCGACATAAGTAACTGCGGATTGTTTTTGTTTCCCAGTCTTGTGACGTTAAATGTGTTGTTTTCGATTTTATATTCAAAAGCAGTGACCTGAAAACGCATAAAAAAGTATACCGAAAATCCG
The DNA here is from genome assembly GCF_014385105.1 of Qingrenia yutianensis. NCBI lineage: Bacteria > Bacillati > Bacillota > Clostridia > Eubacteriales > Oscillospiraceae > Qingrenia > Qingrenia yutianensis. The sequence goes on from NZ_JACRTE010000012.1 coordinate 23,790, forward strand.
AAAAACAGCATATTCACGGTGTCCGCAAGCATTTTGTTATGCGGATAAATAAAATTGTTTGAAACAGTCATAACAATAAAAATCAGTGCGACCGTCACAACCAGCGCGAGCGCACTGTTTACGTGCGATTTTGACACTTCTTTATACATTTTTGTAATCTCCCTGTTTAAAAATTTCCAAAAGTCCCTTAAGAGTGAGCGACGAATCAATGTGCGTTATGGTTTTCGACTCCTCGGCAATCATTCGCGCAAGTCCGCCAGTCGCGATAACCTCCGCATCGGGAGCATTAAGTTCGTCTTTCATTTTCTGAACAATATAATCGACACTGCCAACATAGCCGTAGTATACGCCCGAACGCATTGAATTTACGGTGTTGGTGCCGATTGAACGGTCAGGTTTTGATATTTCAATTCTCGGAAGCTTTGCGGTTTTTTCAAAAAGCGCCTCCATCGAAATTTTAACGCCCGGCATAATCGCACCGCCGAGATATTCGTACTTTTCGTTTATCGCGCAAAAAGTCGTCGCCGTGCCGAAATCCACAATCAGCATAGGTACTTTGTAAATGCTTATCGCGCCGATTGCGTTAACAATGCGGTCTGCGCCCACTTCGTTTTTGTTGTCGTATTTTATTTTAAGCTTTGATTTAACGTTGCTGTCGACGATAATCGGCTCAATGCCTAGATATTTGCGCATTGCGTGCGTGAGTGAATACATAATCGGCGGAACAACCGACGAAATGATGACATTTTCAATTTTTTTGTAGTCGATATTGTCAAACTTGAAGAAATTGAGAAGCATAATTCCGATTTCGTCCGCTGATTTGTCTTTATTTGTGGCAATTCTCCAGCTTACTTTAAGATTATCGCCGTCATAAACACCCATAGTTATGTGTGTATTTCCAACGTCTGTAACAAGAAGCATTTTTATAACCTCCGAATTTTTATAATGAAGAAAAGTATTCCGTTATGCAATTTTTAAGCTCGGCAAAACTGCGCGAGGTGTTGACTTTATACCTTATCTCCGCAGAATTTTTAAGCCCTTTTGTATACCACGCAACGTGCTTGCGCGCCTCCTGCGAACCGATATATTCGCCTTTGTCGGCAATTAGCATATCAAGCTGCCAAATAAGCGTTTCAAGACGCTCGGACGGCGGCATTTCGCGAAACTCTCCAGTTTCAAGATAGCTTAAAATCTGCCCGAAAATAAACGGATTTCCCTGTGCGCCTCTGCCGACCATGATAAAATCGCAGTTTGTTTCGTCAAACATTTTTTCCGCGTCGTACGGCGACTGAATATCGCCGTTGCCGATAACGGGAATTTTCACCGCGTTTTTAACATCTTTTATAATGCTCCAATCGGCTTTTCCCGAATAATACATTTCGCGCGTTCTCGGGTGAATGCATATCGCGTCCGCACCGCTCTGTTCGATTATTTTTGCCGTTTCAACTGCGGTTACCGTGTCAAATCCGCTCCTGATTTTCACCGTTACGGGAACATTGACCGCCATTTTTACCTCCGACACGATTTTTGCGATTTTTGACGTATCCTTCAAAAGCGCACTGCCGTCACCGCATTTTACAACTTTCGGCGCAGGGCAACCCATATTGATGTCCAAAATGTCCGCGCCCGTCGACAATGCCTTATATGCCGTTTGTGCCATGATTTTTTCGTCGCTGCCGAAAATCTGCACCGCAAGCGGTTTGTCAAATTCGTCCGTTTTAATTATTTCAAGCGTTTTGCGGTCGTTGTAAAAAAGCGCTTTTGAGCTTATCATCTCGCTGTATGCAAGCGACGCGCCGTATTTTCGGCATACGCGCCTGAATGCAAGGTCGCTCACACCTGCCATAGGCGCCGCAAACACTCTGTTTTTCAGTTTTACGTTTCCTATTTTTATATCGCTGTTATTTTTATTCATATATATACTATACCGCATTTTTTTAAAATTGGCAATATCTTTGCGCCAATTTTTGAAAAAACCTTTATTAAATTTTTTAATATTATCAGCCAATCATATTTTATTGACAGTTATTTTGCAATTTGATAAAATTTTCTTTGAGGCGGTATGTATGATTAAAAATTTTGCGGACAAGGCGAATGAGTTTTTGCCCGTTTTGATAATATCGATGCACCTATGACGGTTAAATTGCCGTGCCGATACGCTTTCCGCTTTGCACGGCATTCTTATGTATTATAAGAAAATATTTTAACAAATGATGTAAAAGCAAAAGCAATTTAACAAAAATCAGTCGATGTTTTGTGCAAAAATACTATTTTTTTCGACGTTGAACTATGCCGAATTAACAAATTTTATAACAAACTTTCAAAAATTATTAAAAAAATGTTAAAAAAGTTTGACAAATGTTAAAAAGTATGATATACTCTTAATCACAGTGATGATTTGAGGGGGAACTCAAATCAAAACACAAATTGGAGGATACATATGAAAAAAACAATAATAGGTATTTTGGCAGCTTTGTTTACTGTTTCGTTATTGACTGTAACCGCTTTTGCGGATAATGAAAAGGGTGTTGTTACGGCAGATGTTCTCAATGTGAGAAGTCAGCCTCAAATTGCGGACAACGTTGTAGGTTCGCTTTACAACGGTCAGACGGTGGACATTCTTGCGGCCGACGGAAATTGGTATAAAATTGATTACAACAGTATTCCTGCTTATGTCCACAGTGACTACATTCTTTTGAGAACATCGTATCTTACTTCTCGCGACGGAAACGGCGCCGAAAAGCGCGGGACTCTCGGCGAAGAAGTTGTTGAATTTGCAAAAAATTACCTCGGCACACCTTATGTTTACGGCGGTGCGTCACCGTCGGGGTTTGACTGCTCGGGTTTTGTGTATTATGTTTACAAAAACTTCGGTGTGACGCTCAACAGAGTTGCGGCAGACCAGAGCAAAAACGGTTATGTTGTTGAACGTTCTGATCTTATGCCGGGTGATATAGTACTTTTTTCGAGAACTCTTGACGGCTACATTTCACATGTCGGTATCTATGTTGGTGACAACCAGTTTATTCATTCACCGCAGACGGGCAAAAGCGTTGAAATTGTTTCAATGTCGTCCGGATATTACAATTACGGATATGTAGGTGCAAGGAGAATATTTAAGTAAAAAGCGAGGCAAACTGAAATTGTTCGGTTTGCCTTTGTTTTTTTGAGGGAGAATAATATGAGTTTTTATAATGTTGTTTACGGTAAAGTTAAGCAAATTCCGAAAGGAAAGGTTGCAACGTACGGTCAGATTGCGGCGTTGTGCGGTTCTCCCAGAGCGTCGCGCGCGGTGGGGTATGCACTGCATTTTAACCCCGAGCCGGGAGTTATTCCGTGTCATCGCGTTGTGAACCGTTTCGGGGCGCTTGCGCCGAGCTTTGCTTTCGGCGGAAAAGAAGTACAAAAGGCGCTCCTCGAAAAAGAGAGTGTTGAAGTTAACGACGATTTTATTGTCAATCTTGAAAAATTTCAGTGGCATTCGTAATAAAACAAAAAACGACGGCTGAAAGCCAATACTTTCTTACCGAGAAAGGCTTTGCACCGTCGTTTTTTTATGTTAATTCTTCGCCTTTTTAAGCGGAATATCAATAACCGCCGTATCTAAATTTTCGCTGAAAGCATACACTTTCAAAACGCCCTCGCCGTTTCCGACGCGCACCGCTGCCGAGCATTTTCCGGCGCGCATTTTTCTGTCGGGACAGCTTGGCGGAATATGGTCGGAAATATCCGAACCAGTGCCGACGACTGCGCCGAGCTTGTTTGCGGAAAATTTGATAAATGCCTCCGCATCGGGAACTTCTCTGCCGTTTTCGTCAACACAAACACAGGTTAAAAGCGCCAAATCCCTGCCGTTTGCATATTCGATTTTGTTGTCAAGCGTAAGTTTTAATTTCACGGGTTTGCCCGTCGTTTCAATCTTTTCTTCGGACACAATTTTTCCGTTTATTTTGCCGATTGCTCTGATTTCGCCCTTTTCATACGGAACATTCCATTCACCGTGTCCGTATTTTTCAATTTTTTTCGCGCCGAGCGATTTTCCGTTTAACATAAGTTCCGCTTCGTCACAGTTTGTGTAAATCCACACTTTTATAATTTCGCCCTCAAGACCGCTGAAATTCCAGTGCGGAAGAATGTGCACCATAGGCTCGTCAGACCAGTGCGATTTGTTTTGATAAAACGCGTCCTTTTTTTGCAGATACATATCAATTGCGCCCGAGATGGAGCAGAGTCGGGGCCACACGCATTCTCCGCGGTGTTCAAATGCAATCCATTGAAAACTTCCGGCAATCCAGTCGCGCTCGGCAACGTATTTCCAGGTTTTCTCTCTTCCCAAAAACCACTTGTTTGTATCTTTGTCGTATGCCGACGCAAAACTGCGCTCGGTGTTGTCGTCAAAATAATGTCCTCTTGTCGTGCCCGTTGCACAGCATTCTGTCACCACAAAAGGTTTATCGGGGTGCATTTTATGCAGATTTTCGTAATGCTGAAGATTGTAGTTTATGCCGATAACGTCCGCCAAATCAAGAACTGTCGCATCAAGCGGGTCGTTTGAAATTGCAGTTGTCACAGGGCGCGATTTGTCGAGCTTTTTCACCGATGCAATCATAGTTTTTGCAATTCGTCTGCCCTGCTCGGTGAGGTGCTTGGGTTCTTCGTTTCCCACCGACCACAAAATTACCGACGGTCGGTTTCTGTCGCGTTTTATAAGCGTTTCAAGCTGTGCAATTCCCTCATCGGTCGAGTCGTACCAGCGCGTTTCGTCCATAACGAGAATACCGTTTTCGTCCAACGCGTCCATAGTCGCCTCGGCGTGCGGATAGTGTGACGTCCTGTACGCGTTTGCGCCCATTTCTTTAATCATTTCAATGCGGTATTTGTAAACGTTGTCGGGTACTGCCTTGCCCGTCAGACCGTAATCCTGGTGCGCGCACACGCCTTTTAATTTCACCTGTCTGCCGTTTAAAATAAATCCATTTTCGCAGTCGAATTTAAACGTTCTGAACCCGAATTTCGTTTCGGTTTGGTCAATAAGCGTGCCGTTTGAAAATATTTTTGTAACGATTTTATACATATTAGGCGTATCTGTGTCCCAGATTAAAGGATTTGCGATATTTAGTTTTTGATTTGCCGTTATTTTGCTTTTGCAATCAATGCTTAAATTATCTTCGGTATGCATAATTTCGCTGTTGTCCAATGTGCAAAGTGCTGATTTCAGGGTAAAATCTGCATTGTCATATGCACAGTTTAAAACTGTTGTTTCAATGTTTACGTCCCAGTTTTCGCTGTCCGTTTTTTGCGGATTGACATAAATACCCCAAAGATCAACGGCAATTTCGGCGGTTTTTATAAGCCAGACATTGCGGTAAATTCCGCCGCCCTGATACCACCAGCCCTCGTGCGATGACGAGTCGGTATACACGGCAAGAATGTTTTCGCGGTCAAAATAAACGTTGTCGGTAATGTCAACCTCAAACGGCGTGTAACCGCAAAAATTGTGTTTCATAAGACAACCGTTTAAATACACCGTTGCATTTGTGGCAACGCCCTCAAAATAAAGCGTTATGCGCTTGTTTTTGTCGGACGCATCAAGCGAAAAATGCTTTCTGTACCACGCGTTTTCATATTTAAAATATCCGAGCGCCTGCGGATTTTCTTTGCTCGGTGTCTGCTCAATTATGTAATCGTGCGGAAGATTTACGTCCAGCCATAAGTCGGGACTTGTGTTGCCAAGCTCGAACGAATCTGAATTGTCGCTGTAATAGCACGACGCGGGACCTATCATCATTCGCTCGGTTTTCGCGCCCATATAGTCGGGGCCTTTCATAACCGTGTTCCGAGCAGGCAGGTCACCGCAGTGAAATTTCCAGCCGTCGTTAAACAAAATTTTTTCTCTCATTTTTTGCCTCCGTTTACATCATATTTGTTAATTTTAATATAGCAAATATCATATAAACAAACAATGCAGTTTTTTGCTGAATATATGCACAAAACAGCTATTGATTTTAAATTTTCGTTATGCTATAATAGTTTGTAACGGAGGCGGATTTTATGAATACGGTTATTGCAAAAAACGAAAAATACGATTTCTTTTCGGATAAATATTTAAACATAAATTCGTGCGGAAAGCTTTTTAATACGGGATATAAAATTCTGCGAAAAAACGGCAGAAGCGACTATCACCTTCTGTATGTGAAGTCGGGCAGATGCAATGCCGTGTTTGACGGGAAAGAATACACGTTAACCGACGGAAATTTTGTGCTTTATTATCCTTATCAAACACAGGAATATTCGTTTGACGAAACGGGTTGTACAACGCTGTGGATACACTTTTCGGGCAGAGCATCGGCGGAAATTTTGTCGGAATTAAATATAAAACCGGGTGCGTATCAAAGCAGACTTTCCGACAACGGCACGGCGATATTTGAGGAGCTTATACGCGAATTTCACCTAAAACACTATATGCACCATTCGGCTGAAAACGCACTTCTGATTTATCTTCTTACTTTGCTTTCAAGGCACATACATACAGTGCAGGACGTAAGCGACATTGAGCGCGTTATTATGCTTATGAACATAAGCTTTGACATTCCGTACAATTCCGAACCGTACGCGAAAATGTGCGCATTGAGCCAAAGCAGATTTTCACATAAGTTCAAAGAAGTGACGGGCGAAGTGCCGAGCAGATATTTTATTAAACTGAAAATGGAAAAAGCGCGCGAACTTTTGAAATTTTCAAATCTCTCTGTTTCGGAAATTGCCGAAAGAGTGGGGTATGACAACGCGCTTTATTTCAGCAGAATTTTTAAAAAATACATACACCTTTCACCGACCGAATACAGAACAAAAACAAAATAACCCCGTCAAAAGACGGGGTTAAACTATGACATATTTTTTATTAAACGAGCGGAGTTTTGCGCGAAATAAGGTGAAGAATATTTCCCTCAATATCGCGGAAAAACATTGTTCCGATACCTTTTTCGTTTACGACGGCGTCTTTTAAAATTTCCGCACCCGTTTCGGTAACCTTTTTAACCAAAGCGTCAAATTCGTCGGGTTCAACCGAAAATGCGATGTGTCTTATTCCGGGAACAGTGAGCGCTGTCGGAACGTTTTCCGAGTCTGCGGTGCAGAATTCAATCATACTTTTGTCGGAAAATGCAACAAAATATGTACCTTTTTTGTTGTCGTAAACAATTTCGCCGTCAAACAAATTTTTGTACCAGTCTGAAAGTTTTTTCGTGTCTTTTGCGTATATCGCAATGTGTTCGATGCCGATTTTCATAAGTTAATCTCTCCTTAAAAATTTATTAAAAGCATACGCTTTTATACTTTTTCCGCCGCGGCATTTGAAGATTTTACCGCGGATTTTGCTTCGTTTGATTTTATTTCTTCTTTCACTCTGCGCGCGTTGAAAAGCATAAGTTTTAATCGGTTTTCCTGGTTAACTCTGCTCGCGCCCGCGTCGTAGTCTATCGCAACAATATTTATATTCGGATTTTTTTCTTTAATCGGTTTCATCATACCTTTTCCGCAGATGTGATTGGGCAGACATCCGAACGGCTGTGTGCAGACGATATTCGTACAGCCCGACTTGCCGAGTTCCAGCATTTCTGCGGTGAGAAGCCAACCTTCGCCCATCTTCACCGCGGTATTGATAAGGTCGGGCGCAAGGGCAACTATTTCTTCAAACGGCGTCCAAGCCTCAAAAATTCCGTTCTTTTTGATAATCTCGATTACGTCGCGTTTCTTTTTGCACAAAATGCGGTAAATGAATTTATATATCGGATAAACCGCCGTATTTTTTTTGTAAAGCACACATTCGTTGAGAGTGTTGTAAACGCAGTACATCAAAAAGTCGTAAAGTCCCGGGACGACGGGTTCCGCGCCCTCGGAAAGAAGAAATTTTTCAAGGCCGTTGTTTGCAAGAGGTGAGTATTTTACAAAAATCTCGCCAACTATTCCGACCTTAACCGTGTCTTTGTGTTCAACCTTTATTTTTGCAAAGTCGTCAATTATTTTTTTGTAATTTTGCTTAATTTTTCGGTAATTTGTATGTCCTTTCATTCCAAGCTCGCCGCCGAGAATGTTTGTCCATTTTTCTGTCAGTCTGTCGGCGTCGCCCCTGGTTATTTCATACGGCTTTATCTGGTTGGCAAGGCTCATCATAAGATCGCCGTAGAGCGTTGCGTAAAGCATATTTTTAAGCATTTTCGGGCCTAACGTAAAGCCGGGATGTTTTTCTATGCCGGCAAGCGACAGCGAAATTACGGGAATATAGCCGAGGTTTGCCTTTTTGAGCGCCTTTCTTATGAGATAAATATAGTTTGACGCACGGCACCCCCCGCCTGTCTGAAACATAATGAGCGCAACCTTGTGAGTATCGTATTTGCCCGACAAAAGTGCACTTAAAAACTGCCCGATAACCAGAATTGCAGGATAGCAGGTGTCGTTGTGCGTATATTTAAGACCTGTTTCGGAAATTTTTGTTCCGCTCGTTTCCAAAAGCTCGGTTTTGTAGCCGTAGGTTTTAAGCACGCTCATAATAAGCTTAAAGTGCGTCGGAAGCATATTCGGAATGAGGATTGTATAATCCTTTTTCATCTCTTTTGTAAAGGGTATGTAGTTTTCCGCCATTTATTTTTCCTCACTTATTTTTTCACATTCTTCGAGTGCGCCTATAAGACTGCGAAGCCTTATTTTAACTGCGCCGAGGTTGGTTATTTCGTCGATTTTAAGCTGTGTGTAATGCTTGTGATTGCCCTCGAGTATTGCGCGCACCTCGTCGGTGGTTATAGCGTCGACACCGCACCCGAACGAAACAAGCTGAACGAGTTCAACATCGCTGTTTTGCGACGCATATGCCGCCGCGCGGTACAGACGCGAATGAAATGTCCACTGGTCGAGAACGGTTACATTTTGGCGCGGAATGTCATTGCATATGCTGTCCTCGCTGACCACCGCAAAACCGAGCGTATTGGCAAGCTTGTTTCCAAAAGCTCGGTTTTGTAGCCGTAGGTTTTAAGCACGCTCATAATAAGCTTAAAGTGCGTCGGAAGCATATTCGGAATGAGGATTGTATAATCCTTTTTCATCTCTTTTGTAAAGGGTATGTAGTTTTCCGCCATTTATTTTTCCTCACTTATTTTTTCACATTCTTCGAGTGCGCCTATAAGACTGCGAAGCCTTATTTTAACTGCGCCGAGGTTGGTTATTTCGTCGATTTTAAGCTGTGTGTAATGCTTGTGATTGCCCTCGAGTATTGCGCGCACCTCGTCGGTGGTTATAGCGTCGACACCGCACCCGAACGAAACAAGCTGAACGAGTTCAACATCGCTGTTTTGCGACGCATATGCCGCCGCGCGGTACAGACGCGAATGAAATGTCCACTGGTCGAGAACGGTTACATTTTGGCGCGGAATGTCATTGCATATGCTGTCCTCGCTGACCACCGCAAAACCGAGCGTATTGGCAAGCTTGTCTATGCCGTGCCCGATTTCGGGGTCGATGTGATACGGTCTGCCTGCGAGCACCATAATGCGTTTTTTGTGCGCACGTGCATATTCAACCGCTTTTTCGCCCTCGGCATAAAGCGCTGTTTTATAGTCGTTATATGCCTTAAATCCGTTTTTAGCCGCTTGTTTTATCTCACGGTCGGTTATCGAATTATCAAGGCTTTTTAGCGTTTTTGAAAAGGTTTTCGCAAGCGCCTTCGGCGAGGTAACATCAAGATACGGATAGATAAAGTTAACCTTTTTCAAATCCTCCATATTTGAGTTGAGAAGCTCCGCGTAATATGCTACAACGGGGCAGTTATAGTGATTTGCACTCTTTTTCTCATCAACATTGTATGTGAGCGACGGATAAAAAATTACTTTCAATCCGTCTCCGATAAGTTCTTCAATGTGCCCGTGCATAATTTTTGCCGGATAGCACGCGGTGTCGGACGGAATGGTGAGCTGACCTCTTTCGTATGTTCCGCGCGTGGAAAGCTTAGAAAAATGCACTTCAAATCCGAGCGAATTAAAAAATTCATACCAAAGCGGTGCGAGTTCATACATTGAGAGCGCCGTCGGAAGTCCGATTTTTCCGCGTTTTCCCTCTTTGGGGACAAGGCTCTTTAGGTAGTTTCTTTTCCATTCGTACAAATTGGGCAGAATTTCGGAATTGGGTATTCCGGCGCCTTTCTGGCACTGATTGCCCGATATAAATTTCTTTCCGTCCGAGAAAATGTTTATCGTAAGACGGCATTTGTTTGCACAGCCTCCGCATACGGCAGGTTTTGACGTATGCGTGAAATGTTCAAGTTCTTCAAGCGTCAAAAGTGTACTATTTTTGCTGTTCATAACGTGCAGTGCCGCGCCGTAAGCCCCCATAAGTCCTGCAATGGCGGGGCGGATAACGTTTGCGCCGACCTCGTTTTCAAATGCGCGCAAAACCGCGTCGTTGTAGAATGTTCCGCCCTGAACGACGATACATTTTCCGAGTTCCGCCGCGCTCGACGCACGGATAACCTTGTAAACCGCATTTTTCACGACACTGACCGAAAGTCCTGCCGAAATGTCCTCAACGCTTGCGCCGTCTTTCTGCGACTGCTTGACCGACGAATTCATAAACACGGTACAGCGCGAGCCGAGATTTACGGGATTTTTTGCAAAAAGACCTTTTTTTGCAAACTCGCTTGCCTCAAATCCCATAGATTTTGCGAACGTTTCGATAAACGAACCGCATCCCGACGAACACGCCTCGTTAAGCATAATACTGTCGATTGCGCCGTTATGTATCTTAAAGCATTTAATGTCCTGACCGCCGATGTCGAGAATAAAATCGACGTCGGGTTTGAAATGCCGTGCTGCAGTAAAATGCGCTATTGTTTCGACAACACCCTCGTCGGTGTGAAAAGCGTGCTTTATAAGTTCCTCGCCGTAGCCTGTGACCGACGCGCCGAGAATGTTTATTTTGTCCGCGCACATTTTGCGTATTTTTATAAGTTCCTCCAGAACAAGCGACACGGGATTGCCCTTGTTTGAGCTGTAAAACGAATACAGCACTTCTTTTTTGCCGTTTATAAGAACAAGTTTTGTGGTGGTGCTTCCGCAGTCTATGCCGAGATACGCATCACCTTCGTATGTATTTATATCGCACATCGCAACTTTCGCCTTGCTGTGGCGCGCCGAAAATTCTTCGTATTCCTTTTCGTTAGCAAAAAGGGGAGGCAGACGGTCGAATTTTGCCTCGCCGTCATTGGCGCTTTTTTGAATTTTGTCCAAAAGAGCTGAAAACGAAATTCTGTCTTTTCCTTGGGCGAACATTGCCGCGCCCATAGCAACCGAAAAGCGCGAATATTCGGGGAAAACAGCATTTTCTTTTGAGAGTTTCAGCGTTTCGGCAAAACGTTTTTTAAGGCCGTCGCAGTAGTAGAGCGGACCGCCGAGAAACATAACTTTTCCGTCGATTTTTCTGCCTTGAACAAGTCCCGAAATGGTTTGATTTACCACAGCCTGATAAATGCTTGCCGCGATGTCCGATTTTTTTGCGCCCTGGTTTAAAAGGGGCTGAATGTCGGTTTTTGCGAAAACTCCGCACCGCGACGCAATGGGGTAAATTCTCGTTGCCTTAAGGCTTTCCCTGTCCATTTCGTCAACCGTCATATCAAGCAAAACCGCCATTTGGTCGATAAACGCGCCCGTTCCTCCGGCACAGGTGCCGTTCATACGTTCGTCAATTCCGCCTTTGTAAAAAATAACCTTTGCGTCCTCTCCGCCAAGCTCAATTACAACGCTTGTGTCGGGTTCGAGGTGCGACACAGTTTCACCCGTGGCGTAAACCTCCTGTATAAACAAAAGTCCTGCGGAATTTGCAACGCCGAGCCCTGCCGAACCCGAAACCGCCGCGGTAAGATATTCGACATCAAGGTGCGGACGCATTTCGCAAAGCATATCATATGCGGTTTGCCTTACCTTTGAAAAATGCCGTCTGTAATTTTCATACACAACTCTGCCGCCGTCGGTCAGCACCAGTTTTGCGGTGGTTGAGCCGATGTCGATGCCGAGCGAATAATTATGCTCCATACACTTCACGTTTCCTTTATATATTCAAAAAACAAACAATAACATATTGTAACATTTTTTTGTCAAAATGTCAAATGAATTTTGTGTGATAAATTTTTCCGAAAAAACAAATTTATCATTGATTTTGTTTGCGATTTATGGTACAATTATTTGAATAACAGTGTTTTTAAAAGTGTTTTAAGGAGGCGGTTTTGTTGAAAGCTTTTACGTTTCGGGGCGGTATTCACCCCGACGATTGCAAAAAAAGCACAAAAGATAACAAGATTATTGAAATTTCACCGTCCAAAATGATGGTCTATCCCGTCGTTCAGCATATCGGAGCGCCGTGCGTGCCGATTGTGAAGGTAGGCGGCGACGTTTTGAAAGGGCAGAAAATCGCGGACAGCGACGCGTTTGTCAGCGCGCCGATACATTCGTCTGTTTCGGGAAAGGTTATCGCGATTGAAAAAAGACGTCACCCCAACGGCAATATGGTTGAAAGCATTGTTGTGGAAAATGACAATCTTTACCGTTTGTCGCCGGATATTTACAGGCGTGACGGCATAGACAAGCTTACAAAGGACGAAAAGCTTAAATTCATACGCGAGGCAGGAATTGTAGGCCTCGGCGGTGCGGCTTTTCCGACGCATATCAAGCTTAATCCGAACAAGAAAATTGATTATGTTATCGTAAACGGTGCGGAGTGCGAGCCTTACCTTACCTCCGACCACCGCGTTATGCTGGAAACACCGCGCGAGGTTGTTGAGGGCTTAAAGCTTATTTTGGGCATTACCGGCGCGGAAAACGGCATTATCGCGATTGAGGAAAACAAGCCCGACGCGATAGAAGTTATGCAAAAAGCTGTGCAGAACGAAAAGAACATTTCGGTTGTGCGTCTTAAGACGAAATATCCGCAGGGAAGCGAAAAACACCTTATTTACGCGGTGTGCAAGAGAGAGGTTCCGTCGGGCGGACTCCCTGCCGACGCAGGGGTTATAGTGGACAACGTAGACACCTGCACGGCGGTGTATTTTGCGCTTACAATGCACCAGCCTGTTATGTCGAGAGTTGTGACCGTTTCGGGAAGCGGAATTGACACACCGAGAAATTTCCGAGTTCCGGTCGGCACCGATTTTATGCACGTTATAGAAAACGCGGGCGGTTTTATCGGCGATGTGGGAAAGGTTATTATGGGCGGTCCTATGATGGGGATTGCGCAGTTTGATTTGTCCGTTCCGACAGTTAAGGCAACGTCGGCAATTTTGGCGTTTGACAAAAGCGAAATGCACGAAAAAGAGGTTTCGCCGTGCATACGGTGCGGTGAGTGCGTAAAAAAATGTCCTATGCGCCTTATGCCGCTGGAGCTTAATATTTACGCGTCGGCTATGGACCTTGATATGTGCGAAAAATACAACATCACCGACTGTATCGAATGCGGTGTCTGTTCGTATCTCTGCCAAAGCAATCAAAATCCTCTGCAAAGCATAAAACGTGCAAAAGCGGCGGTTATTGCAAGGCGAAGAAACGCGAAATAGGAGGGATAAAAGTGGAAAATAAACTTTATGTGTCATATGCTCCTCACATACGCAGTAAGGAAAACGTTTCCGAAACAATGCTCGATGTGCTGATTGCGCTTATTCCGGCGCTTGCGGCAGGTGTGTATTTCTTCGGCGTGCGCGCGCTTTTTGCGGTGCTGGTTTCGGTTGCCTGTTCTGTTGCGTTTGAGAGTTTATGGAATATGCTTTTGAAAAAGAAAAACACTGTCGGCGATATGAGCGCGGCAGTGACGGGCGTGCTTCTGGCGTTTTGTCTGCCTCCGTCAATTCCTCTGTGGATTGTTATAATCGGCGACTTTTTTGCGATTGTTATAGTAAAGGGATTTTTCGGCGGTTTGGGTCAGAATATCGTAAATCCGGCGCTTGCGGCGAGAGCGTTTCTGCTTGCGTGCTGGCCGGTTGATATGACAAACTACACTTTGCCTTTTACAAATCTTTTTTCGGGCGAAGCTGTGTCGAGCGCAACACCGCTTGTAAGTGAGATTAAACCGTCGTATTTTGAACTTTTTATCGGCAAAATTCCCGGCTGTATCGGCGAGGTTTCGGCGGTCTGTCTTATTATCGGCGGAATTTATCTTCTTGTTAAAAAGAGAATTGATTTTGTAATTCCTGTTTGCTACATAGCAGGCGTCGGAATTTTCGGCGCGCTTTTCGGTGACGGATTTTTGTTTTCCGTTCTTTCGGGCGGTGTAATTCTGGCAGGCATTTTTATGGCGACCGATTACGTTACAAGTCCCGTAACCGCGAAAGGACAGGCAATATACGCAATTTTTGCGGCGCTTGTTACGGCGGTAATACGAAAATTCGGCGGTTATCCCGAGGGCGTTACATACGCAATACTTATGGCGAACATTTTAACTCCGCTTATCGACAAATTTGCGGTTCCGAAAAAATTCGGATATGTTAAAAAAGCGAAAAATGCGCAGAAGGAGGCGTTATAATTGAAAAACAGCAATGTGAAAGAAATTGTAATGCCGGGCGTTATTTTGTTTTTGATAGTTTTTGTTTCGGTTGCGGTGCTTGCGTGGTGCAACAGCGCGACATACGACAAAATTCAGGCTATTAACGCGGAAAATACGCAAAAGGCACGGCAGAATGTTTTATCGTCGGCAAAAGAGTTTGAGGAGGTTTCAGACTTTAAGGCGGACGGCATTGTTAAAAACGTATACAAAGGCACCGACGGCGGAAAATGCGTCGGATACTGTGTTTCGGTTGCACCGTCGGGCTACGGCGGAGAGATGGAAATTATGGTCGGCGTCGATAACGATTTAAAGCTTACCGGTATTGACATTGTATCGTCGTCCGAAACGGCGGGACTCGGAAAAAACGCGTCAAAGGAAAGTTTCAGAAGCCAGTTTGAGGGACTTACAAAAACTGTTACCGTCAAAAAGAGCGCGCCAAAAAAAGAAAACAATGAAATTCAGGCGCTTTCGGGCGCGACAATAACTTCAAATGCCGTTGCGGACGGAGCAAACTCGGCGATTGAGGCGGTTGAAAAAATAAAGGAGGCGGAATAGATGAACAGGTTTACAAAAATTGCAAAAAACGGTCTTTTTGCCGAAAATCCAACTTTTGTTCAGCTTATCGGAATGTGCCCGACGCTTGCGACCACAACGTCGGTTAAAAACGCGCTCGGTATGGGCATTGCGTCAACATTCGTTTTAATCGGCTCGAATATGGCGATTTCGCTTTTGAGAAAATTTATTCCGTCAAAGGTCAGAATTGCATCATACATTGTGGTTATAGCGGCATTTGTAACGGTTATCGAAATGCTTTTGAAAGCGTTTTTGCCGTCAATTTCAAATTCGCTCGGAATGTTTATTCCGCTTATCGTTGTTAACTGTATTATTTTGGCGCGTGCCGAGAGCTTTGCGTCGAAAAACGGAGTTTTGGAGAGTATGGCGGACGGTCTTTTTATGGGACTCGGTTTTACAATGGCGCTGTCGCTCCTCGGTGCGGTGCGCGAAATTCTCGGCAACGGTACAATCTTTGATTTGCCTTTGTTCGGAAGCGGATTTAAACCTGCGATTATGTTTATTCTTCAGCCAGGCGCGTTCATCACGCTCGGCACGATTTTAGCGGTTAAAAACGCAATTGCCCTAAAAAGAAAAGGGGGAAGCGCGAAATGATAGCAAAATTTATTTCAATAGCATTTTTGGCGATTTTGTCCGAAAACTTTGTATTGGTAAAATTTTTGGGAATTTGCCCGTTTTTGGGAGTGTCAAAAAAGACAAGCACTGCGGTAGGTATGGGTATGGCGGTAACGTTCGTTATGGTTTTTGCGTCCACGCTTACATATCTTACGTATTATTACGTGCTGGTCCCCATTCACGCGGAATATTTGCAGACGCTCGCGTTTATTTTGGTAATCGCGTTTTTGGTGCAGTTTGTTGAAATGTTTGTGGCAAAAACCGTGCCGTCGCTGTACAGCGCGCTCGGAATTTATCTTCCGCTTATCACTACAAACTGCGCGGTTTTGGGTTCGGCGCTTATAAACATCGAGCGCGGTTACAATCTTGCCGAAACGGTTTGGTTTTCGTTTTGCTCGGCAATCGGCTTTACGCTTGCGATTGTGCTTTTTGCCGGCGTAAGAGAAAGGCTTGAACATTCAAACATTCCCGAACCGCTCAAGGGATTTCCCATCGCGCTTATCACGGCGGGACTTATTTCGATGGCGTTTTTGGGATTTTCGGGAATGTCGTTTTAACAAATACGGATTGGGAGGACGAATATGTTTTCTGATATTTTAATACCGGCGCTTTTTATCGGCGGTCTGGGACTTATATTCGGCGCGCTTTTGGGTTATGCGTCGATAAAATTTAAGGTTGACAAAAACGAAAATATCGACAAGGTTGCCGAGCTTCTTCCCGGCGCAAACTGCGGAGGATGCGGTTTTACGGGCTGCAGTGCGCTTGCCGAGGCGATTGTTGAAAACGGCGAGAAAATCACGCGGTGCAATCTTGTAAACGAAAAACAAGTAAGCGAAATTTCAAAGGTTCTCGGAATAAGAGCCGAGAAGGTTGTTAAGAAAAAAGCGGTTGTAAGGTGTTCGGGCTGTGCGGAAAAAGCTGTTGACAAGTACAATCCCGAGGGGTTGAACGATTGCAGAGAGGCGTTTAATCTCGGCGGAGGTCCGAAAATGTGCGATTACGGCTGTATGGGCTTGGGTTCGTGCGTAAAGGTATGCAAATTCGGTGCAATAAGCATTGAAAAAGGCATTGCGGTTGTGGACAGAGAAAAATGCACGGGCTGCGGAGCGTGTGCGGAGGAATGTCCGAAAAACGTAATCAGCCTTGAGGTTGAGGAGCAGAAAACCGCGGTTTTGTGCAAATCCGCCGACAAGGGCGCACAGGTGAAAATCTATTGCTCGGCAGGCTGTATCGGGTGCAAAATGTGCGAGAAAAACTGTCCGCACGGCGCGGTTACGGTTATAAACAACCTTGCGTCGATAAATTCAGACCTTTGCATAAACTGCGGTGCGTGCGTCAAGGTCTGTCCGAAGAAAGTTATTTCATACAATATATAAATTTTGAGGTGTTAACGTGAAGAAAAAGGTAATGCTGGGTATGAGCGGCGGTGTCGATTCGTCTGTTGCCGCTTATCTTCTCAAGGAACAGGGATATGAGGTTTACGGCGTGACAATGCAGATTTGGCCCGACAAGGACGAATGTGAGGTTATACGAAACGGCGGCTGCTGTTCGCTTTCTGCGGTTGAGGACGCGCGAAGAGTGGCAAACAAACTCGGAATTTCGTATTATGTTCTCAATTTTAAAGATATTTTTGAAAAAAGGGTTATAGATTATTTTGCGGAGGAATATCTTCTCGGGCGCACGCCCAACCCGTGCATTGCCTGCAACAAATATGTTAAATTTGAGGCTATGCTGGACAAGGCGCTGTCTATGGGAATGGACTGCGTTGCGACGGGGCATTACGCAAAGGTTGAATATGATGATGACAGCGGACGTTATCTTTTGAAACGCTCGAAATTCGACCGCAAAGACCAGTCGTATGCGCTTTACAACCTCACACAGGAACAGCTTTCAAAGATTGTTATGCCGTTGGGTGACTAT
Source organism: Qingrenia yutianensis (assembly GCF_014385105.1). Lineage (NCBI taxonomy): Bacteria > Bacillati > Bacillota > Clostridia > Eubacteriales > Oscillospiraceae > Qingrenia > Qingrenia yutianensis. The sequence continues at coordinate 41,466 of NZ_JACRTE010000012.1, forward strand.
CCGAAAGAGAAAATCCGCGAAATCGCGCGCGAAATAGGTCTTGCGGTTGCGGATAAGCCCGACTCGCAGGAAATCTGTTTTGTGTCGGACAACGACTATGCGAAATTTATTGAAGAAAAGACGGGAAAAGTTTTGCCCGAGGGCGATTTTATCGACGAAAAAGGCAACAAAATCGGACGTCACAAGGGAATTACGCATTACACAATCGGTCAGCGAAAAGGACTCGGTATGACGTTCGGAAAGCCGATGTTCGTTACAAATATCGACCCGAAGCACAACACCGTAACGCTCGGCGAAAACGGCAAGCAGTACAAAAAACTGATAACCGCAAAAAATCCGAATTTCATTTCGGTTGACAATCTCTATGAGCCGACGTATCTTATGTGCAAAATGCGTTACAGCGCAAAACCCGAACGGGCGCGCGTTATGCAGGTGGACGAAAACACGGTTACGGCAGAATTTGAGAACACGCGCTGTGCCGCGGCGCCCGGACAGGCTATTGTTTTTTATGATGATGACATTGTTGTGGGCGGTGCGACAATCGAAAAGGCAAGATAAAAGGAGAACATCTTATGTATAAATTTTTATTTGATTTTGACGGCGTTCTGGTGGATTCTATGACTATGTGGGCAAAGGCGGTTATAGAACTTCTTGAAAAAAACGGCGTTTCGTATCCCGGCAATCTTATCGAAATTATAACTCCGCTCGGAAACGAAAAAACCGCGGATTATCTTATTACACTCGGTCTTGATATGAGCGCGGAGGACATTTTAAAATATATCGGCGATATTGCGGTGAGGGAATACACATACAACGTTCCTGCGAAAAAGGGCGTTAAGGAGGCACTCGAACTTCTGAAAAACAAGGGTTATTCGTTGAACGTTCTCACGGCAAGTCCGCACCCTGTTTTTGACATCTGCCTGAAAAGGCTTGAACTTTACGGCTATTTTGACAATCACTGGTCGTGCGACGATTTCGGTATGCCGAAAACAAATCCGCGCCTATACAAAGAGGCGGCGGAGCGTCTTGGCACCGACGTGAAAAACTGCGTTGTGCTGGACGACAATCTTGTTGCGGTGACAACGGCGAAAACTGCCGGTATGAAGGTTGCTGCGGTGTATGACGAAACGTCAAAGCAATATGAGGATAAAATGCGCGAAACGGCAGATTATTACGCGTTTTCGCTGGAAAATTTTGAAGATATTTTAAAAGGTGTCGGTATATAATCATTGACACCTTTTGTTTTATATGATACAATAAATTGTTATTAAGTATGACAATAAATATTTGTTGGATTTTAATGCAATACGGCTGAAAAGAGGGTATTTCAGATGGCTAAAATTTGCAGTTTCTGCAAAAGAGAGGTAACTAACGGCGTTTGCTGTGATTACTGCGGTACACCGCTCATTTTTTCGGAGGACGACGGCGCACCGAAGGAAAAAGCTGAAAGCAAAACGGAGCAAAAAAGCGACGCTTTATATACAAATACGAAAGGCAGTGTGAATTTTTCTGCCGATACCGAGGGTGAAGAAATCGCACGGCGCGAGATAAAAAGCGGAATTGAGGCGCTTTACGAGCAGAGCAGACATCTTCGCGAAAATAAGGATGACAGCATTTTCGGCTCGGGAAAGAGCAATGCGGAAAATGCTGTAAAAAATGACGCAAATTCCGTAAACAACGGCAGTTCCGACGATTTGGGAAATATTAAAATTAACATTTACAATTCTGAATTTGCGGACGGTGACATTTCCGCGGACGGCGAAACGAGGGTTATCAGCGCGGAGGATATCGCGATGATAAAACGTCAGATTGAAATAAACCGTGAAAATGCTGTTCGCGCGCACGAAAATGAGGAAAATTCCGACAATGCGCAAGTGTCCGAAAAAAGTGCGGACAACCCCGGCGAGGGTGAAAAAATTGCAAATACCGAAGAAACCGAAGTTTCGGAAAATTCCGAAAATGTTGAGAATATTCAAAACGCCGAAACGGGCGGAAATAAGCCGGCGGCTGAAGAAAATGAGTCTGAAGTTAACGAAGATGATGCGCCGTCCGAAGCATATTTGCGGTATATGGCCGCCGCGCAGAACATACAGCCCGTACGAAAGGAAGACACAAAATTGGCAAAATTCTTGAAATGGGTTTTGGGAATAATGTTTCTTTTGGGACTTGTAAGCCTGTTTTTCCCTGCGCTCAATCCTGCGGAATCAAGCGATACAATGACGTTTTCAATAGTTGACGCGGTGCTTCTTGCAACAACATTTGCAGGTATGTGCTTTGCGTTTTTTGAAAAAAAGGGAATACGCAAATTCATCTACGGAATTATGTTTTCGGCAGTATTTTTGGCGGTTTATCTGGTGTTTGCGCGCCCCGTTCCGCCCAAAAGCGCAAAACAGCTTTGCACGCTTGCATATCTTGCGGTAATGCTTATTGTTTCGGTTTTCGGGCATATGGCGTCGGGCGGTACGAAATACGACAAAATGCAGGTTTGGTTTGACACGTTTTCCTATCTTGCGCTGGTTACAGACCTTTTTGCAATCGCGCTTTGCATAATGCTTTACTTTGTTATGCCGACCGACATAAGCGGTGCAATGCTTCCGTATGTTATCGCGGTTCTGGCGGTGAGTGTGTTTGCGCTTATCGGCATTATACTTATGATGCGCAGAAAAATTGCAGGTGCAAATATGTATCTTATGTCGGCAATCGCGCTTATTATCGTGTCAATGCTTGCATACAACAAAATTATAAATACAATAGGCTATTACAGCAGTGTTATATCGCTTATGAACACAATCGGAAGCGGATATTCAAAATTCATTGCGCTTTGCGTGGCATATCCGATTTTTATGTATATGATGCTTGCATTTTTAAAAAGCAAAGGCGAGGTTTCGGCTAAAAATTAGACGTATTGCGGTGATTTGATATGAAGAAAAAATTTTTACGGTATTTTTCAATATTTATGTGCGAGGCTTATTTTGTAAGCCTGTTTCTGCCCATTCAGCTGATAATTGCGGGCAAAACCGTTTTGGGAATGAACTTTCTTTTCATACCGCTTATGGGAGGAGAAATTCCGCAGACGTTTGCCTTTTCGCTTTTAATGGCGGTTGTTCCGCTTTTTGCGCTTTTTTCGTCGCTTGCTAAAAGACCGACTCAATGGACGGTGTATTTGAGCTTTGTGCTTTTCTTTCTGCTCGGCGCGTTTTTCGTTTTTTCGCTTGTTTACGGATTCGGAAACGGGTTTGGACTTGCGGTGTGCGCGGCGGAGTCGGCAATGCTTTGTATTTTGTGTGCGGCAAAAATTCTGTCGTATGACGGAGAAGATGATATAAAAGCGGAAAACGAGAAAATTGTAAACGATTTTCTTATGAACAATCAGGTTAAGGAAAGACCGCAAAATGCGGTTAAAACGGAAAAATGTCCGTATTGCGGACGTACTCTTTACGGCGGAGAACAGTGCGACTGTGCGCTTAAGACAGCCGGAAAACGATAAAAAAGATAAAACGGCGGAAAGGACGCTTATATAATGAACATTCTTGCAATAGGCGACATCGTGGGAAATTTCGGTGTTGATTATGCGTCGGCTAAAATTAAAAAGGTATGCGGTGAGCATAATATTGATTTTGTAATTGCGAACGGCGAAAACTCCGCGGTGGGAAACGGTATCACGCGCGAAACAGCGCAGAAAATTTTTAACAGCGGTGCCGATGTTATCACGCTCGGAAATCACGCGTTTTCAAAAAAGGACGTCGTAAATCTTCTTCTCAATATGAGCGTTATAAGACCGATAAACTACCCCGAGCGAACGGTGGGCGAGGGGTGCATTATAAAAGAGAAAAAAGGCAAGAAAATTGCTGTTATAAACGCTATCGGACGGCTTAATCTGTTAAACGTCGACTGCCCGTTTAAAACGGTTATGCGCAAAATCCGTCAAATCAAAGACGAATGCGATATAATTATTGTCGATTTCCACGCGGAGGCGACCAGCGAAAAAAGCGCGCTTGCAAATTATCTCGACTCGTATGCGACGGTTGTTTACGGCACTCACACGCACGTGCAGACGGCGGACGAAAGGATACTTCCCGGCGGTACGGGATTTATCACCGACATCGGTATGACTGGCGTTACGGACTCCGTCCTCGGCGTTAAAAAAGACATTATAATAAGACGATTTATGACACAGATGCCCGAACGTTTTTCGCTTGCCGACGGCAAATGCGAGATGCGCGGTGCGGTTTTTAAAATTGACGATAAAACGAATAAATGCACTGAAATTGTGCGGATAAGGGAATAAAAATGTTTAAATTTTCAAAAAAGCCGATTTGCCTTTTTTTGATTTTTATTATGATTTTTTTGGTGTCCTCGTGCAAAAAAGAGGTCACAAAAATACCCGTTGCGGACGGCGAAAAGCCGTTGTACGGGCAAAATATAAATCTGTTTTCGTATTACCCCGACACGCTTAATCCGTTTCTTACCGAAATAAGGGAAAACTACGATATTATGTCGCTTGTTTACGAACCGCTTTTTGCGGTGCGTGAGCGCGGTGAGGAGGAGCCTTGTCTTGCATCGGCATACAAGTTTGAAAACGGCGGTTTAACCGTTCGCGTAATGCTGAAAGACAATGTGAAGTTCCACAGCGGTGCAGTGTTCGGTGCGGACGACGTTATTTTCACGCTTAAATATATTGCGGAATATGCACCTAATTTTTTGTATATTTTTGATAATATAAAAGGCTATTCAAAAGACGGAAACGACGTTGTTTTCAATCTCAAATCACTGCAGTTCAACTTTGTTTCGTGCCTTGATTTTCCGATTATCAGCAAAAGCACCGACATAAAATCATTTAACGAAAATGCGCATTATCAGCCCAACGGGTGCGGTGCGTTTGAATTTGACGCAAACGCGTTTAAGCAAAAGGAAATGCGTCTTGTGAAAAATGCGGAATATTACAATCCCGATTTTCCGTATGCGGACAGCATCACGGTGAAGCTTTTGAAAAATTCGCCGGTTGCGGTGAGCGCATTTAACGGAAATGAAGTTTCGGCGATTACGTCGGACGAATTTGTGTGGGGCGATGTATCGTTTACGAACGATTTTACCGTGTCGGAATACGGCGGAGATTGGTTTTATTTTCTTGCGTTCAACTACGAAAACGCACTTCTTTGCGATGTTAACGTAAGACGAATGATGCTTTCGATGATTGACAGGGATGATATGGTGCAGAAGGTTTTTCAGACGCACGCATATGCGACAAACAGTATTTTAAACCCGATGTATAATTACGGTATGGTTTACACCGACGAGTTTGACCTTGACAACACGGCAGGTTATGCCAAAGACGCCGGGCTTACCGACAAGGATAAAAACGGCATTTACGAAAAGACTGTTGACGACGAGGTTTTCTCGCTTTCGTTCAGCGTTCTTGCCGACGCTGACGACGACAAAATTATGAAAATTGCCGATATTCTTGCACAGAGTGCCAAGAAAGCGAAAATATCGCTTAACATCAAACGTCTTTCGAACGAGGATTACCAAACCGCGTTTACAGAAAAGGATTACGATATTTTGCTTACAAAGGAAAAAATCAGATGCTGTGATAACCTTGCGTCCAAACTTGATTTTAACGGAAAATACGAGGTTCCGTATGAAATTTACACCGAGCTTGCAAACATTTTGAACGGTGCGGATACCGAAAACGCAAACGAAAAAATGCGCGAGTTCAACAATTTATACATTTCTCTTGCGCCGTGCATTGCGCTTTGCTACGATTCATATGCAACTTTGTGTCACGGCAGTGTGAAGAATTTTACCGTTTGGAGAAATTCGCGTTACCGCGGAATTTTGCAGAGTTTTATAAAATATTAAGGGAATTTTTATGATTAAAATTAAAGAGGCAATAGTTGTTGAGGGAATTTACGACAAGGTTAAACTTGCAAATATTTTCGACACCGTTATCGTGCCGACGGGCGGTTTTGATATTTTTAAAAACCGAAACACGCAAATGATCATTCAAAAGCTTGCACGGTCGCGCGGAATTATTGTTTTCACCGACTGCGACAGGGCAGGGTTTGTGATAAGAAATTTTATAAAAAATATTGTTAAATCGGGCGTTGTAAAGCACGCGTACATTCCCGAAATAGAGGGCAAAGAAAAGCGCAAGAGTGCGCCGTCGAAGGAAGGATTTTTGGGCGTCGAGGGTGTTGGCAACGACATTATAAAATCGGCAATCGAAAAATGCGGTGTGTCGGAAAATGACAAAAACAGACGGTTTGTCACCAAAGCCGACCTCTTTGCGGACGGCTTAAGCGGCGGCGAAAACAGTTTTAAATATCGAAAAATGCTCACAAAAGAGCTTGATTTGCCTCACAGAATTTCGGCAAATATGCTTTTGGACGTTATCAATAGTTTATATGATTATGACGAATATAAATCGCAGATTAAGCTGATAAAAGGCGGTGAATAATATGAAAATTACCGAGGAAAAAGGTAAAATTATATTGGAGGATTTACACGATTTTAACCCCGTTCACACGTTTATGTGCGGTCAGTGTTTCCGCTGGGACGAGGCGGACGGCGGATTTATCGGCATTGCGCACGGACGCGCGGTTTTGGTGAAACAAACCGAAAACGGCAATGTTGAAATTTACAACACCACAAAAAAAGATTTTAATGATATTTGGTGTGACTATTTCGATTTTAACACCGATTACGGTGCGATTAAAAATACGCTTTCGTCGGACGACAGCCTGAAAAAGGCGATAAAATTCGGCGGAGGAATAAGAATTTTAAATCAGGAACCGTTTGAGTGTCTTATTTCGTTTATTATTTCAACGCAGAATTCGATTCCGCGGATTAAAAGAATAATCACGAAAATGTCGGAACTATTCGGCGAAAAGATCGAATTTAACGGCAAAACTTATTATGCTTTTCCGACCTGCGAGACGCTCGCACAGCTTACCGAAAGCGACCTTGCACCGCTTAAAGCGGGATACCGTGCCGAGTACATTCTCGACGCGTCAAAAAAATTGAAAAACGGCGAGGTTGACTTAAATTCGCTTTTTGATGCAGATATACAGAGCGCGCGTAAAGAGCTTTTGAAGATTAAAGGTGTCGGTCCGAAAGTTGCCGACTGTGTGCTTTTATTCTCGCTTAAAAAGCACGGCGCTTTTCCGATTGACGTGTGGATAGGCAGAATTATGCGGTCGCTTTATCTCGGCGAGAATGCGACTATGAAAGAAATTTTGAAATTCAGCAGTGAGAAATTTTCCGATTACGCAGGCTTTGCTCAGCAGTATTTGTTTTATTACGCGAGGGAAAATAAGCTGATCGGCTAAAAAAGTGTTGAATTGCAAAACTGAATATTGTATAATAATTTTATTAAATTTAAAGGAGCGGTTAAAATGAAAAAAGGAACAATTATACTCATTGCGGTTATTGCCGTGATTGCGATTATCGCGTTTTCGTGCGTGGAAACGTACAATTCGCTTGTTACGCAGAGGGAAAACGTCGACACGCAGTATTCGGCTATTGAAACACAGCTTCAAAGAAGAATTGACCTTATTCCGAACATTGTAAACACGGTTAAAGGCTATGCGGCACACGAGAGCGAAGTTTTCGGCGCGGTTTCCGACGCAAGAGCGCGTCTTGCAGGCGCGTCCACAAAAGAAGAGGCGGCAGAGGCAGACTCCGAACTTACAAGCGCGGTAAGCAGACTTTTGATGATTGCGGAAAACTATCCCGACCTTAAAGCGGACACGCAGTTTACGGCGCTCACCGACGAACTTGCAGGTACCGAAAACAGAATTGCTGTTGCGCGTAAAGACTACAACGACGCGGCAAAGACATACAACACTCAGATTAAAACTTTCCCGAAAGTTATAATCGCAAATCTTTTCGGCTTTGAAAAAGCGGAATATTTTGAGGCGGCAGACGGCGCAAAATCCGCTCCGCAGGTCAATTTTTAAGAGGTAAATTATGAAAAAAATTGTTATATTTGCCGTAAGCGTGATTTTGATTTTGTCGTGCGTTTGCGCATATGCGGATATGCCGTCGCCGACAGACGAGTTTTATGCGGCGGACTATGCAAACATTTTGTCGGACGAAACGGAAAACTATATAATTTCGCAGTCCAAGGCGCTTTATGACCAAACGGGCGCGCAGATTGTTGCGGCTACGGTGGAGAGTCTTGACGGCAAAGATGTGCGCGAATATGCGATTGAGCTCGGGCGCGGTTGGAAAATCGGCAGTGAAAAAAACAACGGCGTTTTGATTTTATTGTCGCTCGGCGAAAGACAAATCGACGTTGAGGTGGGTTACGGTCTGGAGGGTGCAATTCCCGATTCAAAGTCGGGCAGACTTATTGACAACTATGCCGTACCGTATCTTAAAGACGACAATTTTGACGAGGGAATTTTAAACCTTTACAAGGCAATCGTCGGCGAGGTTTGTGCGGAATACGGCATCGAAGTACCCGACGGCTCGAAACCGGCTGAGCAAACCGACGACGGGGATGATGTAAACGTCGGATTTATAATTGTTGCGCTGTTTTGCATAGTTATAATCTGCATTTCGGTTATTAAGAAAGGAGGCGGAAACGGCGGAAACGGCGGAGGCGGCAGATTTTACGGCGGACCCCGTATCGGCGGAGGTTTCGGTGGATTTTCTGGCGGCTCATCGGGCGGAAGCTTCGGAGGGGGCGGAAGCTTCGGAGGGGGCGGAAGCTTCGGCGGAGGCGGAAGTTCGAGAGGATTTTAATTTAATTTATAAACGGAGTGTGACATAAGATGATTGAAAAAATGAAGTTTGAGAATATGACATATCTTTTGAGGTTTCCCAAGGATTTTGACGAGAATAAAAAATACCCCGTTATGTTATTTCTTCACGGTGCGGGGAGCAGAGGAAACGATACAACGGCTCTTGAAGTAAATCCGTTCTTTGAGATTACGTCAAAATACGAGGATTTTCCGTTTGTTGTGTATGCACCTCTTTGCAGCGAAAACACTTGGTTTGATATGTTTGAAACACTTGAAAGATTTGTGCAGAAAATTTCGGACGAAAAGTTTACCGACAAAAAGAAAATTTATGCAATGGGCCCAAGTATGGGAGGTTACGGCACGTGGCAGATTGCTATGAGTCTGCCCGACACATTCGCGGCGATTGTGCCTATCTGCGGCGGCGGAATGTACTGGAATGCGGGGCGTCTTAAAAATACGCCGGTCTGGGCATTTCACGGCGGTAAAGACAATTCTGTAAAATGCGAGGAAAGCGTTAAAATGGTTGACGCGGCGAAAAAATGCGGCGGTGACGCGCGCCTTACAATTTATCCCGAAAACGGTCACGACGCTTGGAGCGATACATACAAAAATTACGAAGTTTTTGAGTGGCTTTTGTCTCACGAAAAAAGAGGCGCATCAGATTATGCCGACGGCTATTCGGACAGCAAAAAATTCGGATGATTAAGGAGATTAACGTGAAAGTTTCTTTCACGTTAGCCTCCGGCAGGATTAAATGCCCGTGCGAAAATTTCCTCGCTTTGCTCGGAAAACGCACATGGGCGTAATAATCTCTTATCATTTCTTGCCCTGCGATGGGAGATTTTCATTACTATTTGTGTCAACGCAGGGCGGCGGAATGGAGATTATTATGATTACAAAAAGAAATTTCGGAAAGACTGACGGTAAAGACGTTTTTGCGTACCGTCTTACAAACAAAAGCGGTGATTTATCTGCCGAGATAATAACCTACGGCGGAATTGTGCGCACGCTTGAATACAAGAGCACCGACGTTGTTCTCGGCAGGGACAGCATCGAAGAATATCTCGACAACAAGGGTTGTTACGGCGCGCTTATCGGCAGAAATTCAAACAGAATTTTCGGCGGTGAATTTAGTCTTAACGGCAAAAAATACACGCTTGCAAAAAACGACCACGGAGTTTGCAATCTTCACGGCGGTGACAAAGGATACAACAAGCGTGTGTGGGACGCAAGGGAAATTGACGGTTGCGAGCCGAGTCTTGAACTTATGCTGTTCGACCCCGACGGCTGTGAGGGTTTCCCGGGAAATGTAAATGTTAAGGTGACATATACCGTGACAAATGACAACGCGCTCAAAATTCACTACGAGGCGGAGTCGGATGCGGACACGGTAATCAATCTTACAAACCATTCGTATTTTAACCTCAACGGTCACGCGAGCGGAAGTGCGAAAAATCATACGCTTCAGATTTCGGCACCGTTCTTCACACCAAACACAAAGGACTGCTATCCGTACGGCGAAATTCTTTCGGTTGAAAATACGCCGTTTGATTTCAGAAACGGAAAAGTGCTCAAAGACGGTCTTGATGCGGATTTTGAACAGGTTAAAATGTTTAACGGATTTGACCACAACTTTGTTCTTGACGGCACGGGTTACAGAAAATATGCTGTTGCAAAGGGCGATATAAGCGGTATAACAATGGAATGTTACACTGACCTTCCCGGCGTTCAGCTATACACCGGCAACGGAATTGAAAAGGATAGAGTTTGCAAGGACGGCGCGGTTTATGATACGCATTACGGTTTTTGCCTTGAAACGCAGAAATTTCCCAATGCGGCAAATATTCCGTATTTTCCGAGCGTGTTTGTTAGAAAAGGCGAGAAATACGACACCGTTTCGGCATATAAATTCATATAATAAACAAAAAGGACTTCTGCGTGAAGTCCTTTTTGTTTATATCATATAATCGTTTGAATAGATTTCGATTTGCTTGTCCAAAACGTCCTGCAAGGTGATGCTGTCGAGATAATTGTTTATAACGTCGCCCAGTCCTTTCCATATAAACAAGGTGGGACAGACCGACGCGCGCGAACACTGGTTCGGCTGATGTTCAAGGCACGAAACGGGCGCGAGCGACCCTTCGGTAAGGCGCAGAATTTCGCCGACCGTGTATTTATCGGGCGTTTTTGCAAGCTTGTATCCGCCCTGAAATCCGCGGTTTTTCATAAGAAAATCCGATTTGTTCAAAATTGTGACAATCTGTTCGAGATATTTTTTTGAAATTCCCTGACGTTCCGCTATTTCTTTAAGCGCGACATACCGCCCCTCGCCGTGTTCCGCAAGGTCGAGCATCATTCGCACGGCATATCTGCCTTTTGTTGAAATTTTCATATTTTTAACCTCAATTCATAATTAACGGCAAAATCAGTCCGCGTTTTTGCAGACTGATTGCCGAGTGACTTAAAATTGTTATTATTCCTCTGAAAACATCGGTGTTGAAAGGTATCTGTCGCCTGTGTCGGGGAGCAGAGCAACGATTATTTTACCCTTGTTTTCGGGACGTTTTGCAAGCTCGGTTGCCGCAAATACTGCCGCGCCCGACGAAATTCCCACAAGCACACCTTCGTTGCGTGCGATAAATCTGCCTGTTTCAAAAGCGTCCTCATTTTCAACCGCGATAATTTCGTCGTAAATTTTTGTGTTGAGCGTTTCGGGCACAAATCCTGCGCCGATGCCTTGAATTTTATGCGGACCCGCCACACCTTTTGAAAGAACGGGCGAGGTTGCAGGCTCAACCGCAACAACCTTAACGTTCGGATTTTTCGACTTCAAATATTCGCCGACGCCCGATACTGTACCGCCTGTGCCGACGCCTGCCACAAAAATGTCAACCTTTCCGTCGGTGTCGTTCCAAATTTCGGGACCGGTCGTTTCAATGTGTGCCGCCGGGTTTGACATATTTGTAAACTGGCTGGGAATAAAGCTGTGCGGTGTTTCTGCCGCAAGTTCGTCAGCCTTTGCAATCGCGCCTTTCATACCTTTTGCACCGTCGGTGAGAACAATCTGCGCACCGTACGCTTTGAGAAGATTTCGTCTTTCAACGCTCATTGTTTCGGGCATTGTGAGGATTATTTTGTATCCGCGCGACGCCGCAACCGACGCAAGACCTATACCTGTGTTTCCGCTTGTCGGCTCGATAATTACCGAGTCGGGTTTCAAAAGTCCGCTCTTTTCTGCCTCATCAAGCATTTTTTTTGCAATTCTGTCTTTAACGCTTCCGGCAGGGTTGAAATATTCAAGCTTTGCAAGAATTTTTGCGTCAAGATTTTTCTTTTCTTCGTAATTTTTAAGCTCCATAAGCGGTGTACCGCCGATTAAATCAGTAACTTTTTCATAAATTTTCATATTAAACCCTCCTAATTATATTTTTAAATTTATATTTAATTAAACGCCTGTTCAAGGTCGGCGATAATGTCGATTGCCGTTTCCGTTCCGATTGAAAGCCTTATTGTGTTGGGCTTAATTCCCTGCTCGGCAAGCTCTGATTCCGAAAGCTGGGAATGTGTGGTTGACGCCGGGTGAATTACCAGCGATTTCACGTCCGCAACGTTTGCGAGAAGTGAGAAAATTTCAAGCTTGTCGATAAATTCCTGTGCCTCTTTCGCACCGCCTTTTATATCGAATGTGAAAATCGAACCTCCGCCGTTGGGGTAATATTTTTCATAAAGCATGTGATCGGGGTGGTCGGGCAGCGCAGGGTGGTTAACTTTTTCAACTTTTGGGTGATTTGCAAGAAAATCAAGCACCTTTTTTGTATTTTCCGCGTGACGCTCAACGCGCAGTGACAAGGTTTCAAGACCCTGCAAGAGCAAAAATGCATTAAACGGCGAGATTGCCGCGCCTGTATCACGGAGAAGAATTGCACGGATTTTTGTGACAAACGCCGCCGCGCCGACCGCTTTTGTGAACGAAACGCCGTGATAGCTCGGGTTCGGCTCGGTGAGCGACGCGAATTTTCCGCTTGCCTCCCAGTCAAATTTACCGCTGTCAACGATAACACCGCCGAGCGTTGTGCCGTGACCGCCGATGAATTTCGTCGCCGAGTGAACAACTATGTCCGCGCCGTGTTCAATCGGTCTGAAAAGATACGGCGTTGCAAAAGTCGAGTCGATAACAAGAGGAATTTTATTGTCGTGCGCGATTTTTGAAAGTTCCTCAACATTTGGAATATCGCTGTTCGGATTGCCGAGCGCCTCGGTAAAAATTGCCTTTGTATCGGGAGTTATCGCGTTTTTAACCTCGTCGAGGTTATGAATATCGACAAACGTTGTCTTAATGCCGTATTTTGTGAGAGTGTGCGCCAAAAGATTGTAACTTCCGCCGTAAATTGTTTTTTGCGCAACAATATGACCGCCGCCCTCGGCAAGATTTTCTATTGTATATGTTATCGCCGCCGCGCCCGATGCAACCGCAAGCGCCGCAACACCGCCTTCAAGTGCGGCAATTCGTTTTTCAAAAACGTCCTGTGTGGAGTTTGTGAGTCTGCCGTAGATGTTTCCGGCGTCCGCAAGCGAAAAACGCGCCGCCGCGTGGGCTGAATTTTTAAATACGTAAGAAGTTGTCTGATAAATCGGCACTGCACGCGCGTCACTTGCAGGGTCGGGGAGCTCCTGACCTATGTGCAGTTGTTTGGTTTCAAATCCCCATTTTGATGTATCTTTAATTTCCGCCATTTTTATTTCCTCTTTTCTATGTAATATTTTTCGGTTTAAAGTTTTATCTATTATAATGAAGTCAACACATATCCCTCGCACCGCACGGGCGCATACGAAACATAAAAAATCTTATCATTTTCATATAAACACCTCCGAAATCAATTACACATAAAACCTATCTGTTTGATATGTTATCACCTTTATTTCAATTTGTCAATAGTTTTTCCAAAATTTTTTGAAAAATTTTTTCGGCGGTTTTCACTAAATAAGTGATATAATAATGTATATTTTAAAAAATATTGATTTTTTTGTAAAAAAGTGTTGACAAGCCGTCCGCGATGTGGTATATTGATAAAGCACCTTTGAGGACGGCACTTTTGAGATTTTGAAGATTTGAAAAAAATTTCAAAAAAATGAAAAAAAGTGTTGACAAAGTATCAAAGATGTGGTATTCTATAAAAGTTGCAGCTGATGCAGCGCTTTAGAAAGATAACAGCTTTGGGATTGACAGTTTAAAATTTTGGTCTTTGAAAATTGAACAGCAAAGAGAGGTTCTCGTTAATAGAGAATTGAGTTAAAATTTAAAGCTAACACAAGCTTTAAGCCAAGTTTAGTAATGAGCTAAACAAACTGAAATAAAACGTTGATGCAAATGAGATTTGCATTAAAATACTTTTATTGA